>NZ_JBEZHQ010000038.1:0-89981 GCF_040650675.1 Streptomyces sp. NPDC048637 | reverse complement strand
CCTTCCGGACCGCTGCTCATCAAGCACATCGGGAAGCTAGCAGATACCCGGTCTGACCTGCGAAGACAGCTCAGTTAGTTCGGTTAACAGGCCTGCCGCACCGGCGTGCCCGCTCACCGCACAGGGAGCGGGCACCGACCTGCCCATCGGTACGATGGTCGCAGGCCGCACGGACGACCAACTGGGCTTTTCACCGCACCGTCCATGAGGAGTGACCACGTATGACGACCAACCCGTTCGAGGACCAGCAGGGCCGCTTCCTGGTCCTGGTCAACGACGAGAACCAGCACTCACTGTGGCCGTCCTTCGCCGAGGTACCGGCCGGATGGCGGACCGTCTTCGGCGAGGACACCCGCGAGGCGTGCCTCGCCTACGTGGAGACCAATTGGACCGACCTGCGTCCCGCGAGTCTGATCGCCCAGCAGAGCTGACCCGCTGACGCGATACCGCCGCCCGGCCGTGCGCCGGGCGGCGGTCTGCCGGCGACGGGGGCTCGCGCCGGCGGAGTGCGCGTCGTCGATGAGGAAGGGCGCTGGCGGGCGTTGATCGGGTTGAACAGGCCGAGGAAGCAGAGCGCGACCGCGGTCGCCGTGCCGATGCTCACCGAGCCGCCGTCGACCAGGAGGTCCTCCAGGACGTGGAACTCCCCGAATGGACGGGCAACGACATGGCCCAGGCCGTCGTCGACCTCAGTTTCCGCTTCCCCCAGGGGCAATTGGCCGTCGTCAACGCCCTCGACGAGAACGGGTTGACCTTCGCGCTCCCTCGCGCTCCCCGAGAATACTGTCTGCCGTAAGCAGCCCGACAACAGGTGCCCCGCATGGATGAACCAATGACCCACCCCGAAGACCGACACCTGCAGGCGACCCTCAGCCGGCTGCTGCTGGACCACCTCAACGCCCCCATCGCCGAAGGCTGCCACCTGCGCGGCGTCCTGCCTGCCCCCGGCGCCGTACGCGTCGCTATCCACGCCTGCGACGACGAAGGCAGCGAAACCTTCCGTTTGCTCTACGAGATCCCCCACGAAACAACCGTGGGCCCCGCCTACATCCCCGGCATCCTGCGTACCGTCCTCACCGGGACCCAGATCTACAGCAGCGACGACGTCAGCGAGGCCATGGGGATGACCCTCATCCGCCTCCACCCGGAGAAGATCACCCCCGCACCCGAGCCCGAAGAGGGCCAAGCGCTCAGCATGCTGCGCGCCCTGTCCGACCCCGACCCCGCCCCCGACCCCGAGGACGACGCCCCCTTCCTGATCGGCTTCCTGATGAACGGCGACGGTCGGCTGCGCCTGTACGTGCAGCATCCCGGCCGCACCGGCATCATCGGCGCCGACATCCGCCTGGCCGAAACGCTGACCGCGCTGATCGCCGCGCTCCCCTCCCTCGTCAAGGAAGAGGAGCGCCATCAGCCGGCGCCGGACGACCCGCACTGCGATGCCGTCGTCGATCTGACCAGCTGGTAGGGCCACTGGGGCCGCAGCCCCAAGTCGCGAAGCGCGTCCTGGAGGGACTCCCTTGTGGCGCCGCGCCAGGCCACGAATCCGTCAGGCCTTACCAACACGGCGTCGCCCAGGGTGTTCAGGTCGTGGACGTGCGGTTCGATGCCGAGGGAAGCAGCCGTCGCCTGCCACCGGCCGTCACCCGGCTCGACGAACAGGGTCCAGCGCGAGCCTGCCAGGTCCAGGGTGGGATGCATGTGGCGCGAGAGGGCGAGGGACGCCCGGGCGGCGGCACGGCGTTCGGGCTCGTAGGTGTCCAGGAGCGCCGGGGTGAACTGCTCGTGCAGGACGGCGGCGGTCTTCCAGGCGAGGTTGTGGCCGTCCTGGATTCCGGTGTTCATGCCGAGTCCGCCCGCGGAGCTCTGCACATGCGCCGCGTCACCGGCCAGGAAGACCCTGCCCTGGCGGAAGGAGGCGGCCATACCGATGGCGGCCTCCCAGGCGTTGACGGCGTGCAACTCGATCGGGATCGCCTCGTCACCGATCGCGGCCCGGAGCAGTTCGAGGGTCTTGTCCTCGGACAGGCCGGTCAGGCCGTCGGGCTTCCCGGGGTAATCCATGATGTGCGAGGACCACTGGTCTCGCCCGTTCTTCGAGAGCAACGTCGCGTACACCTGCTCGTTGCGCACGAAGCACATGTGCGTTCCCCACTCCCGCAGGAACGGCCCGAGATCGGCGCGGAAGATGCGGTGTTGAGGCGCGCGACGACCTCCCGGTCGGGCACGGTGATCCCCAGGTGACCGCGAGGTGACCGCGTACGTCGCTGTGTGCCCCGTCCGCCCCGATGACATAGCCGGCGGTGATCTCCCGTTCCGCACCCGTGGCCGTGTCGATGAGCTGTGCGCGCACATGGTCGGCCTCGGGGACGAGGCCGACCAGCCGTGTGCCGCACCGGATGTTGCCACCACCGCGGCGTAGCTCGTCCAGTGCCAGGCGCTGCACCTGGTCATGCGTCAAGGTCAGGCGGGGATTCACCGGGCTGCAGGTCTCCAGCAGCCTGGCGTAGCGCGTGGGCAGCCCTCCCCGGTGCACGGTCTCGCCGAGGCCCCGGCCCTTGAAGACCGTCCGCATCGGCGCGCCGCCCTCCCAGCCGGCCTCCTCCAGCACCGGCCCCAGGCCAAGGGCACGGAACGTCTCCAACGTGCGCAGACTCGTGCTCGCCCGCGGCGCCGCCGGTACTGCGTCCCGCTTTTCGATGACCAGAGGCTGGACACCCCAGTGGGCGAGGAACATCCCCGTCGAGAGCCCGACCGGACCGCCGCCCACCACCAGCACCGGCACCTCTTGCATACGCATCACCTGCTCCTTTGACGGCTCCCGGCTGATCGACACCCACCGTGCACGCTCAAGCCGACTTGAGCGCAAGATGGAGCGGTGACAGACAAGCGCTACTCGATCAGCCAGATCGCCCGATGCTTCGGTGTGCCGGTATCGACGCTGCGTTACTACGACGACCTGGGACTCCTCCCCGCGGCCGAACGCCGTGGGAACGTGCGCTACTACGGTCACACCGAACTGCGCCGACTCGCCCTCATCCAGCGTCTGCACCACCGCGGCCTGATCAGCCTGGCCGACACCGCAAAATTGATCACCGAGAGCCCAGCCACGGATCAGCCCCCGGGCCGCGAGGTACTGACCGCGTCCATCGAGACGATCAAGGACCGGATCCACGATCTGCAGACCGCCCAACAGCTCCTTGAGCACCTGCTGACCTGCCCGAAGACCGACCCGGTACGTAACTGCACCCCGCTGCGCACCGAACTCGGCCAAGCCGTCGACCACGCACTCACCGCACACGATGCCCGGGCAGACCGCGGCCGGACGCACTAGGGCCGGATGCGCTAGGGACCGGACTCACTAGGACCGGATGCACTAGAACCGGACTCACTAGGACCGGATGCACCAGGGAGGTGCCCCCGGCCAGGGTGCTGCGCGCGATACCCCTGCGGCGGCCGCCGGCACCGGTTCCGCCACCGGCAAGCCTTGCTGGGCTGCTAGGTGTTTCTGCAGGTCAGAGGTAGTTTGGAGGGAAACGCCAGGTGGGTATGTGTCGGCATATCGCGCCACCTCTGACCGGGCTCATGCTGACCCCTCGCCGAGCCACCTGGCACCTCACCAGGTAAAAGTCACTGCGGGCCCGGTGTCTGATCTGCCCGTCGCGGACACTACGGTGTCCGTCAACGGCAGGCTGAAGGGATCGAGCATGTTCCGCAAGGTACTGGTCGCCAATCGTGGCGAGATCGCGATTCGCGCTTTCCGCGCCAGCTATGAGCTGGGCGCGAAAACCGTTGCCGTCTTCCCGCACGAGGACCGCAATTCACTGCACCGGCTGAAGGCCGACGAGGCACATGAGATCGGCGAGCCGGGACACCCGGTACGCGCCTACCTCTCCGTGGAGGAGATCGTCCGTGCCGCACGCCGGGCGGGCGCGGACGCGGTCTACCCGGGCTACGGGTTCCTGTCCGAAAACCCCGACCTGCCGCGTGCCTGCGAGGAGGCGGGCATCACGTTCGTCGGGCCGGGCACGGACACGCTCGAACTGACCGGGAACAAGGCGCGCGCGGTGGCCGCCGCGCGCGCGGCCGGCGTACCGGTACTCGGTTCCTCGGAGCCCTCCACCGACGTGGACGAACTGGTCCGCGCCGCCGAGGACATCGGCTTCCCCGTCTTCGTCAAGGCGGTCGCCGGCGGCGGCGGGCGCGGTATGCGCCGCGTCGAGGACCCCGGCATGCTGCGCGAGTCCATCGAGGCGGCGGCCCGCGAGGCCGCGTCCGCGTTCGGCGACCCCACCGTCTTCCTGGAGAAGGCCGTCGTCGACCCCCGCCACATCGAGGTGCAGATCCTCGCCGACGGGGACGGCAACGTCATCCACCTCTTCGAGCGCGACTGCTCGCTGCAACGCCGGCACCAGAAGGTGATCGAACTCGCGCCCGCGCCGAACCTCGACCCGGAGCTGCGCGAGCGGATCTGCGCCGACGCCGTGCAGTTCGCCCGGCAGATCGGCTACCGCAATGCGGGCACCGTGGAGTTCCTGCTCGACCGCGACGGGAACCACGTCTTCATCGAGATGAACCCGCGCATCCAGGTCGAGCACACGGTGACCGAGGAGGTCACCGACGTCGACCTGGTACAGGCGCAG
Source organism: Streptomyces sp. NPDC048637 (assembly GCF_040650675.1). Taxonomy (NCBI): domain Bacteria; kingdom Bacillati; phylum Actinomycetota; class Actinomycetes; order Kitasatosporales; family Streptomycetaceae; genus Streptomyces; species Streptomyces sp. NPDC048637. The sequence goes on along the minus strand of NZ_JBEZHQ010000038.1, from coordinate 85,338 downwards.
CTGCGGATCGCCGCAGGGGAGACGCTGGCCGATCTCGGCCTCACGCAGGACACGGTCGCGCTGCACGGCGCCGCGCTGCAATGCCGTATCACCACCGAGGACCCCGCCAACGGCTTCCGCCCGGACACCGGCAGGATCAGCGCCTACCGGTCGCCGGGCGGCTCGGGGATCCGCCTGGACGGCGGCACCACGCACGCCGGTACGGAGATCAGCGCGCACTTCGATTCGATGCTGGTCAAGCTCACCTGCAGGGGCAGGGACTTCGACACCGCCGTCGGCCGGGCGCGGCGCGCCGTGGCCGAGTTCCGCATCCGCGGCGTGGCCACGAACATCCCGTTCCTGCAAGCGGTGCTCGACGACCCGGACTTCCGGGCCGGGCGGGTCACCACATCGTTCATCGAAGAGCGCCCGCACCTGCTCACCGCGCGCCACTCCGCCGACCGCGGCACGAAGCTGCTCACCTACCTCGCGGACGTGACGGTGAACAAGCCGCACGGCGCACGGCCCCAGCTGATCGATCCGACCACCAAGCTGCCGCCCGTGCCCGCCACCGAACCGCCCGCCGGCTCCCGGCAGCGGCTCGCCGAGCTCGGCCCGGAAGGGTTCGCCCGGTGGCTGCGTGAGTCACCGGTCATCGGAGTCACCGACACCACCTTCCGGGACGCCCACCAGTCACTGCTCGCCACCCGGGTCCGCACCAGGGACATGCTCGCCGTCGCCCCGGTGGTGGCGCGGACGGTGCCGCAACTGCTGTCCCTGGAGTGCTGGGGCGGCGCCACCTACGACGTCGCGCTCCGCTTCCTCGCCGAGGACCCCTGGGAGCGCCTGGCCGCACTCCGTGAAGCCGTACCGAACATCTGCCTGCAGATGCTGCTGCGCGGTCGCAACACCGTGGGCTACACGCCGTACCCGACCGAGGTGACCGACGCCTTCGTGCAGGAGGCCGCGGCCACCGGTATCGACATCTTCCGGATCTTCGACGCGCTCAACGATGTCGGGCAGATGCGGCCCGCCATCGACGCCGTACGGGAGACCGGAACGGCCGTCGCCGAGGTCGCCCTGTGCTACACCTCCGACCTGTCCGACCCGTCCGAGCGGCTGTACACACTGGACTACTACCTCCGCCTGGCCGAGCAGATCGTGGACGCCGGCGCCCACGTCCTGGCCATCAAGGACATGGCGGGGCTGCTCCGCGCGCCGGCCGCCGAGAAGCTCGTCTCGGCCCTGCGCCGCGAGTTCGACCTGCCGGTGCACCTGCACACCCACGACACCGCGGGCGGCCAGCTGGCCACCTATCTCGCCGCGGTCCGGGCCGGCGCGGACGCCGTGGACGGTGCGGTGGCGTCCATGGCCGGCACCACCTCGCAGCCTTCGCTGTCGGCGATCGTGGCCGCGACCGACCACAGCGAACGGCCCACCGGGCTGGACCTGAAGGCGATCGGGGACCTGGAGCCGTACTGGGAGAGCGTCCGCAGGATCTACGCGCCGTTCGAGGCGGGCCTGGCCGCACCGACCGGCCGCGTGTACCACCACGAGATCCCCGGCGGGCAGCTGTCCAACCTCCGCACGCAGGCAGTCGCGCTCGGCCTGGGCGACCGCTTCGAGGAGATCGAGGCGATGTACGCCGCCGCCGACCGGATTCTCGGCCGCCTGGTGAAGGTGACCCCGTCGTCCAAGGTGGTCGGGGACCTGGCCCTGCACCTGGTCGGCGCCGGGGTGAAGCCGGCGGACTTCGAGGCGACGCCGAACGAGTTCGACATCCCCGATTCCGTCATCGGCTTCCTGCGCGGAGAGTTGGGCAACCCGCCCGGCGGGTGGCCGGAGCCGTTCCGCGCCAAGGCGCTGGAAGGCCGCGCCGAACCCAGGCCCGTGCAGGAACTGACCGCGGACGACCGTGGGGGACTGGAGACGGACCGGCGCGCCACGCTCAACCGGCTGCTGTTCCCCGGGCCGGCGCGCGACTTCGACACACACCGTCAGGCCTACGGCGACACCAGCGTGCTGGACAGCAAGGACTTCTTCTACGGGCTGCGCTCCGGAACGGAGTACGCCGTCGACCTTGAGCCGGGCGTACGGCTCCTGATCGAGCTGGAGGCGGTCGGCGAGGCCGACGAACGCGGAATGCGCACCGTGGTGTCCACCCTGAACGGCCAGCTGCGGCCGATCCAGGTACGCGACGCCGCAGCGGCCGCCGACGTACCGGTGACGGAGAAGGCCGACCGGGCCAACCCCGGCCACGTCGCCGCGCCGTTCGCCGGAGTGGTGACGCTCTCGGTGGCCGAGGGCGACGAGGTGGCGGCCGGTACCACAGTGGCCACCATCGAGGCGATGAAGATGGAGGCCGCCATCACCGCCCCGAAGGCCGGGCGGGTGGCCAGGCTGGCCATCAACCAGATCCAGCAGGTGGAGGGCGGCGACCTCCTCATCGACATCGGGTGAATCGCTGAATCGTCGGTGAGCTCACCCTGTGCAGCCCGGCCTTCGCCTCGCTGTGGCCCCAGCACAACCGCACGCGCCCCGGCCCGCTCTGCGCGCCGGGGCGCTGGCGTCCGACCGTGCCTCGCCGTATCGGAGGGGCGCGACATGACGACCGGCTACGCCGGCGCTCGCATGCCCGCGCAAGCCCGCGAGCAGCAGGAGCGGCCCGGCGCACCGGTGTCATGGGGTGGACCTCAGCGAAGGTATTCCTCGATCACCTCCGCGCCGCGGACGGCTCCGCCGCTGTCCCTGACCACCGTGCGCATCCGGTCGAGATGGGTGCGCACGGTGGAGTCGGAGGCGACTTGGGTGACCGCGGCGCGCAAGGCCTCGGCGGTGACCGTGGCGGTGTCCAGCTGCACGCCGAGCCCCAGTTCCTGGACGCGTCCGGCATTGGCGGCCTGTTCGGGCATCTGGGGGACAGTGATCAGTCCCACGCCGTAATACAGGGCCTCCATGGTGGAGTTCATCCCCGCGTGGGAGATGAATACGTCGGCATGCCGTAGTACGGCCGGCTGCGGGAAGTACGGTCGGACGTCGATGGTGGGCGGAATTTCTCCGAGCGCTGCCCGGTCCAGATTGCCGATGGCCATGGCCACTTGGTAGGGCCCCTCGCCGAAGGCTTCGATGCAGGTGCGGAAGAACTCGGGCCGGTCATTGAAGACCGTGCCCAGCGAAATGAACAGTACGGGCGACTCGGGATCGGCCGGCGACCACGGTTCGGCGTGCTCCCGGGCACCCAAGGAGGGGCCGATGAAGTGGAATCGTTCGTCGAAGGTGTCACCGGCGGGCTGGAATGCCCTGGGTATGAACACAAGGTTCAGCTTTTCGGTGAAGTTCAGGACGCTCTGCGGGTCGAGCGTGACACCGAGTTCGGCGGAGAAGTCCGCACATTCGGCGGCGAGCGTGGCCAGCAGGGGATTCTCGTCGCCGGCTTCGGCCATGACATCGTCGAACAGCGAGAACGCTTCGTTCGAGGCAAAGTTGGGAATGAACCGCACGGCGGGCAGGCCCAGTTGTTCGGCGACGACCCGGGCAGGCCAGTTCATGACGTCGTAACAGATCGCGTCCGGTGACTCCGCGGCGCAGTACTCTCGCAGCACCGGGTGCAGGGCACGCATCTCCGCGAACATGCTCCGCATCCAGGCGGGGATCTCTTCGGGGCCGAAGTTGCGGGGCGGATTCAGTACTTCGGGCGACTGCAGCTTCAACTCCACCCAGTGCGCGCCGGCCTTGGTCACCGCGTCGGAGTGCTCCGCAGTCGTGGCGTAGTCCACGCGGTGCCCCCGGCGGACGAGTTCCTCGACCAGCGGCAGCGTGGGGTTGACATGCCCGTGTCCGAAAAGGGCTACAAATAGTAGGTGTTTCGCCATGTAGCCGATCGTACCGAGCCGGGATTTCCACTCCTCGGTTCCCCCGTTCACTTTCGGCCGCCGAAGGAGCCCGCCCTGCGGCAGAGGCCGGGGCCCGCAGCAGACGACCCGCAGGGTGACCCCGACCAGTGCAGCATCATCCCCCGCGGACCGTTCGAGGACCGGGAGGTGAGGGTGGATCAGCCTCCGACGGCCTTGCCCCAGTTCTCACGGACGGTGCGCAGCGCCTTGGTCAGCTGGGCCTCGGTCGGGAACTGGGGTGTGCCCTCGACCGTCGGCAGCCGTGCGGCCAGGGCTTTGTTGAGGGTGCCGTCCTTCGCCATGGCGGCCATCAGCACCGGTCGGGCGTAGTCCACCAGGCGGAGGTTCTGGCCTTCCGGACTGAAGAGGTACTCCTCCCACAGTCGCGCCGCGGCCGGGTGGGGGGCGTCTTTGTTGATCGCCTGGGCGTAGTACTGCGAGAAGCTGCCGTCGAAGGGAATGGAGACCTTCCAGTCCACGTCCGTCCCGCGGAGCTGGTTGATGTGCTGCAGGTTGAGGTAGTCCCACTCGATGCTGATGGGTGTCCTGCCCTTGGCGATCGCAGCCGGGCCGGGGTCGGCCCGGTTGTAGTTGCCGGCCTTGTCGAGCCGGGCGAAGAAGTCGATTCCCGGCTGGATGTCGTCGAACGACCCCCCGTTGGCGAGCGCCGCCGCGTACACGGCGGCGAAGGCCGATCCCGCGATCGTGGGTTCGCCGTACATCGAGACCAGGCCCTTGTACTCCGGCTGGAGCAGATCCGCGCAGGACGTGGGGCAGGTCCGGACGCGGGCGGTGTCGCAGCCGATGGACACGTAGCCACCGTAGTTGTTGTACCAGTGGGCCCTGGCGTCCTTCTGCTCCGGTGGGATCTGGTCGAACTGCGCGACGCGGTACGGGGCCAGCAGGTGCTGCCGCGCCGCGGACTGGGCGAAGGAATCCGCGAGGTCGAGCACGTCGGGGGCGCGCTCCCGGCCACGGTAGCGCTTCAGGGCATCGATCTCCTGCTGGCTGTGGCCGTGCGGATTGTCGACGACAACCTTGATGCCGTACTTCGTCTCGAAGCCGTCGATCAGCCCTCCGTAGTTGGCCCACTGGCGCGGCAGCGCGATCGTGTTGAGTCGGCCCTCCTTCTTCGCCGCCTTGACCAGTGCCGCCGTCCCGCCCACCTCCGCGGCGGACCCGGCCCGGGAGGGCGCGACCGGCCGGGTGGTTCCCCCGTCCTGGCACCCACCGAGACCGAGCGCCGCAAGGCCGAGACAGCACAGGAGCGCGCCCGCACGGACCCGATGATGTGTAGTCACGACGCCTCCAGCAGGACCAGGTGGGGGAGCGGTCCGCCGAGTGGGTGGCGGACGTGGACCAGGGCAAGCCATGACACGTGCGGTCGCATGGCCCGTACAGCGGAGCGGCCCCATCGCCAAGGACGGCGCACGCCCGGAGGTGGCGGAACGCCGAGGTGCCTTGCAGGCTCGCCGGGCGGCCCTCCGCGGCAACTCCCGCAGGGCCGCCGACGCCTGGCGAGCGGTCCTGGCGCCACCCCGCCGCGACGTGTCACCGCCCGGAGTCCGTCTCTGCAGCAATGGTCCGAAGCAGCGTACTCCGCCCCCTTGCAGGCCTCCGTCAGGACGGTGATCGGGCCAGGTCAGGGCGGCGAGTAGGCACCCTGCGCGGAGGGCTCCACCACGCTCGTCCACGGGCGCGGACGCCACGCCACGGCCCCACTACTCCCCACTACTCCCCACTACTCCGCACTACTCCGCACTTACTCCCCGCTGTCCTCCCAACGGCTGAGGAGGTCCTCCTGCGGCTCCTCTTCGGAGGGCAGGGCCTCGGGGCCGATCGCCTGAGCCGCCCAGATCGTCTTGCCCCTGGGGGAGTAGCGCGTGCCCCAGTGTTCGGCGAACTGCGCGACGAGGAAGAGGCCGCGGCCTTCTTCGTCGGTGTCCTTCGCCTGGCGGATGTGCGGGGAGGTGCTGCTGCCGTCGGAGACCTCACAGATCAGGGTGCGGGTGTGCAGGAGCCGCACGTGGATGGGCTCGGCGCCGTAGCGAACGGCGTTGGTGAGCAGTTCGCTGAGGATGAGTTCGGTGCCGTAGGCGATGTCCTGCAGTCCCCAGTCCGCCAACTGGAGGACGCAGGCGTTGCGGACCGGCCCCACCGCCGCCGGGTCGCGGGGCACGTCCCACTCGGCGACGTGTGCCGGGTCCAGCCGCCGGGTCCGGGCCACCAGCAGCGCGACGTCGTCGGCGGACCTGGCGGGCAGCAGCGATTGCATCACGGTGGTGCAGGTGTCCTCCGGCGTACGGTCCGGTCCGGCGAGAGCCGTACGCAGCGCTTCCAGTCCCGTGTCCAGGTCGCGGCTGCGGTTCTCGACCAGCCCGTCGGTGTAGAGCACCAGCCGGGAGCCCTCCGGCAGTGACAGCTCGGCGGTCTCGAAGGGCAGGCCGGTGGCCAGACCCAGCGGCGGGGCGACCGGCGGGTGCAGGAACTCCACCCTCCCGTCCGGGTGCGCCACGGCCGGCGGCAGATGGCCGGCCGTGGCCGCGGTGATCTTCCCGGAGACGGAGTCGTAAACGACAAACAGACAGGTGGCGCCGGTGATCGCCGGTCCCTCCTCGGTGTCCTCGTCCTGGACGTCGATATGGGTCACCAGCTCGTCCAGGTGGCCCAGCAGCTCGTCGGGGGAGAGGTCCAGGGCCGAGAAGTTGTGCACGGCGATGCGCAGCCGGCCCATGGTGGCCGCCGCATGCAGGCCGTGTCCGACCACGTCGCCGACGACCAGCGCCACCCGGGCGCCGGGCAGCGGGATGACGTCGAACCAGTCCCCGCCCACTCCCGCCTGGGCGGGGAGATAGCGGTGCGCCACCTCCAGGGCGTCCTGGTCGGGCAGGCCGCGGGGCATCAGGCTGCGCTGGAGCGTCATCGCCATCGTGCGTTCACGGGTGTAGCGCCGGGCGTTGTCGATCCCCACCGCGGCCCGCCCCGCCAGTTCCTCGGCGAAGGAGAGGTCCTCGTCGTCGAACGGAGGGGAGCTGCCCGAACGCCAGAAGTCCACCAGCCCCAGCACCACTCCCCGGGCGCGCAGCGGTACGACCGCCAAGGAATGCACCCCGTGGTCCAGGATGCGCCGGGCGCGTTCCGGGTCCTGGGACCGCCAGGCGGAAGAGCCGGCCAGGTCCGGCTCCACCATGGAGCGGACCTGGTCCACACTCTCCGCCACCGGGGTGCCCGGGACGAACCGGATCAGCTCGCCGACGGGGTGGAGCGGATGGTCCGGCGCCAGACCGGCGATGGCCGTCCGGCGCAGCTCGGTACCCGCCACGGCCGGCTCCTCGCCTTTCAGGACCGCGTCCAGCAGCTCGACGGTGACGATGTCGGCGAAGCGGGGGACCGCCACCTGCGCCAGTTCCTCGGCAGTGCGCTCGACATTCAGCGTGGAGCCGATCCGTACCCCGGCGTCGTAGAGGAGCCGCAACCGCTCCCGTGCCACCTCGGCGCGCCCTGACAGCCACCTCAGTTCCGTGGTGTCGCGCAGGGTCACCACGCTTCCCTGGTGGGCTCCGTAGCGGGCGGTGGACCGTTTGTTGAGGGCCAGCAGCCTGTCCTGGGCCAGGTGCACCTCGTCGGTGGCGATCCGGTCGGCCGCCAGGAGTCCGGCGGTGCGGTGGTCCAGCCCCAGGTCGCCGACATGGCGCCCCTCTGCGTCCGCCGGCAGGTCCAGGAGCCGCCGGGCCTCGTCGTTGGCCAGGAGCAGCCGCCCGTCGCGGCCGACGATGAGGACACCCTCCCGCACCGCGTGCAGGACCGCATCGTGGTGCTCGTACATTCGGGTCATCTCGGACGGTCCCAGACCGTGCGTCTGCCGGCGCAGCCGACGGCTCACCAGCCCCGCGCCACCTCCGGCGAGTGCCAGCGCCCCGACGGCGGTGCCCAGGAAGATGGGCAGCTGCTGATTGACCGATTTCTGCACCTTCTCCACCGTGACCGGTGCGGAGACGATGGCGACGACCTTGCCCGAGGAGTCCTTGACGGGGGCGGCAGAGATCACGGAGAGGCCCAGGGCGCCCTCGAAGGTCCTGGTGAAGGGCTTGCCCCGGGCGGCGTCGGCATACGGGCCGATGACGTGCTTGCCGATCTGCCGCGGGTCGCTGTGGGTGAGGGTGATCCCGTCGAGCTTGTACACGATGAGGGCGTCGACGCCGGAGGCCTTCCGGGCCGCCTCGGCGAGCGGCTGGAGCTTCGCGGTCGGGTCGTCGCTGTTCAGCGCCTCCTGGAGCCCCCAGGAGTGCGCGAAGGACTCAGCGGCGGCGAGCGTCCGGTGCCGGGCGTCGGTCATGGTGTCCCGCCGGGCCTGGACGACGATGGCCACCACTGCCGCCGCGACCAGCAGCACCACGAGCCCCAGCTGGAGGAGGAAGACCTCCCGGGCGACGCTGCGTGTGGTCAATGAGGGCCGTATGTCCGGCGGAGCTCCGGCCCCCGCAGGACGTTCGTCCTGCTGGTCGCCGGTGTCACGCCCGGTAGGGGGCGCACCCGGAGAGGCGGAACGTCCGGGCGCGCGGCGCAACCAACGCCGGAAACGACCCGTATATCCGCTCATGGTTCACATTTATCCTGCTTCGCCCTGGCGCTGGCAAGACGCGCTACGGCAGTTGCCCCAGGGGCCGGCGAGAGGCCGCCAGGCGGTGGCCCGCACCGGTCCTTGCCGCCCAGCTGGTGTCGTTGCGTGTGCGCCCGTCGACGCTGTGTATGTCGCATGCCCGATTGTGACGGGGCCGATAGCGCGGTGGCGGCGCTTGTGCGCATCCTTCCCGGGATCAGTGAGAGAGCGAGAACGGAGATGCCCATACTCCGCAAAGCCAGAGCCTTGACCGCCGGTGTGCTGGCCGCCACCACATTGGTGGTGACGGGCTGCGGCGTCAGTGGCGCCACAGCGTCCCAGTCCGCCGATGCCAAAGGCGAGAACACGTCCGTCCCGGTGCTGCCCGCGCGCTTCGCGCAGCAGAAGGTTCAGTGGACGGCCTGTGGCAGGGACGTCACCTCCGAGGCCGTGCCCGGCGCGGAGTGCGGCTGGGTGAAGGTGCCTGTCGACTACGCCGCCCCGGCCGGGGAGACCGTCAAACTGCGGGTGTCGCGGGTGCCGGCCAAGGACCACAGCCGTCGGCTGGGGTCACTGCTCTTCAATCCCGGCGGCCCCGGCGCGGGCGGCGCGTCCGACGTGGCCAACGGAAACTGGCAGGCCGGCGGACAGGCTCGGGCCCGCTACGACCTGGTCGGCTTCGACCCACGAGGCATAGCCGGTTCCGGGCAGATCAAGTGCCCCGACGGCGTGGCGCAGGGGCCCGAGAACCCGCCGCGTACCGAAGCGGAGGCCAAGAAGACGTTCGCCGACGCGACCCGACGTGCCCAGGCCTGCAAAAGGGCGAGTGGCGCTGTCCTCGCGCACATGGACAGCGTGAGCGTCGCGCGCGACCTGGATGTGCTGCGTACGGTCCTGGGCGACGCCAAGCTGAATTACACCGGCGTCTCCTACGGCACCTTCATCGGCCAGCAGTACATGAAGCTGTTTCCCGGCAAGGTGGGCCGGATGGTGCTCGACGGTGTCGTCAACCCTGCCGCCGACATGCGGCAGGTCGCCCGTCGCGACGTCAAGACGTCCGAAGACGCGATGCGCCGGTATGCCCAAGACCTCGTCGCGCGCGGCGACGACCGTCTGGGAGCCACGGCCGAGGAGATTCTGCGGAGGGTCACCGACTTCGCCAAGAAGCTGGCGCAGGAGCCCCTGCACGGGACCGACGGCGAGGAATTCACCGACGACACCTTGTCCACGTATCTGGACATGGCCGTGACGGACGAAGCGAGCTGGAAGCCACTGACCAAGGCGCTGGTGGCCGCCCTGGACGGGGATGTGACCGCCTTCGAGCGTCTGGACGCCGGAACGGCCGGCGAGAGCGGTGGCGAGAAGCCGACGCCGCAGGAGGAGCAGGCCGAGGAGAACGAGTCCATGAGCATGCCGGCGGTGCTGTGCCTGGACTCCCCGTCCGCGCCGAAGTCCCCTAAGGAGATGCTCGACACCGCCGACGCGTTCGCCAAGCAGTCGCCGCTCTTCGGCCGTTACTACGCCTGGCAGATGATCGACTGCGCGACGTGGCCGATCACCCCCACCGGTGGGGACGAGCCGATCAAGGCATCCGGGGCGGCACCGGTGCTGCTGGTGTCGTACACCGACGATACGCAAACTCCGCTGGAGAACGCGCAGGCGGTGCACCGGCAGTTGGACAACAGCTCGCTGCTCGTCCGCAAGGGCCAGGGGCACGGGGCGTACGCCTCGGAGAATCCGTCCACCTGCACCGACCGTGCCGTCGACAGATATCTGGTCGGGGGCAAGCTGCCGGACCAGGCCGCCAACTGCCCGCGCCGTGGCGGCCCCTCCTAGGACGAAGCGCTCAACGACGGCTTGGGCAACTGACCCGCCACACCCGCGCCACACCCGCACCGCGCCGCACCGCGCCGCACCGGCCGCCGGAGCGGTACGGAGCGGCCGGTGTGCGGGAGCGGCCCACGGCGTACGGGCGGGGGAGTACGCTCAGGCCTCTCAAAGCGGCAGGACCTAACCGATGTCGGGCTCGGACCGTATGTCGATCCGGTCCCCCGTCCGCTCCATCTCCAGGACGACGAGCTCGTTCCGCCCCCGCCGCCACAGATGGCTCGGTGCGTACAGGGTGACCTGCGGCCCGAGGGACCAGTACCGGCCGAGCGCGAACCCGTTGAGCCACACCATGCCCTTGTCCCAGCCCGGAAAGGCGAGGAAGCCGTCCGCGGGGGTGTCGACAGGGATCCGGGCCCGGTGGAACGCGGGGCCGGTCGGCGTGTCCCCGCTGCCGAACTTCAGGGCCGAGAGGTCGTCGAGAGGCAGTCGGCGGATCTCCCAGTCGCTCAGTTCCTCGTCGTCGAGGAGGACCTTGCCGCTGATTCCCTTGGGGTCATTGAGTCCCTGGCCGAAGTTGATCCGCCCGGTGGGATCGACCAGGAGGTCGAGTGTGCTGGACGCGCCGGCCACGGTGAAGTCGACGGTGTGGTCCGGCTGGTTACGGTCGAAGGTGCCCACACGCTCGCCGTCGCCGAACACCAGCGCACGGTCGCCCAGGCCCGTGACGCGCAGGCCCTTGGTCCCCTGCGGCCCGCCCACCCGAGTGCGGTAGTGGATCAGCCCGTACGACTGCCCGAGCGCCTCCATGTGGACGGGAGCGGTATGCCGTACCGGAGTGCTCAGCGCGTCCAGGGCGTTCATCAGCGGCACCGACTCGCGGACGGTGACCCTCTGGGCCGGCATCCGGCGTGGTGTGGCCGGCAGGGGCGTGCTCGGCAAGGTGGTGTACTTGGCCAGCACGTCGCGCACCTTGTGGAATTTCTCGGTGAGTTCGCCGGATTCGCTGATCGGGGAGTCGTAGTCGTAGCTGGTGACGGTGGGCTGGTAGGCGCTGCCGGTCAGGTTGGCACCCGCGGACCAGCCGAAGTTCGTTCCGCCGACCGCCATATAGAAGTTGATGGACGCTCCCGCTTCGAGGAGCTTTTCCACATCGGCGGCGGTCTGCCCCGGGTCGGTGGTGTGGTGCTGCTCGCCCCAGTGATCGAACCAGCCGTCCCAGAACTCCGTGCAGAACAGGGGCTTGCCCGGCTGGAACTTGCGCAGCTCCGCGAAGGGGCCGGCGGGATCCCCGGCGAAGTTGACGGTCGACAGGAGATCGGGAAGGCTGCCGGCCTTCAGCGCCTCCTGGGTGGCACCGTTGGAGCAGAACAGCAGACTGTCCACGCCCTGCGCCCGCATGGTGTCCCGCAGATGTTCCAGGTGTGCATGGTCGTCGCCGTAGCTGCCGTACTCGTTCTCGACCTGCATGGCGATGATCGGCCCGCCGCGCGTGGCCTGCAGATCGACGAACCGGGGCAGCAGTTCGGCGAACCAGGCGTCAACCGCCCGCTCGTAGGCGGGGTCGGAGCGGCGCAGCGGCGCGTCCTTGTCCTTGAGGAGCCAGGCCGGCAGGCCACCGAAGTCCCATTCCGCGCAGATGTACGGCCCCGGACGCACGATCACCTTCAGCCCGGCCTCGTCCGCGGTCCGGACAAAGGCGGCGACATCGCGCCATCCGGTGAAGTCGGCCTTCTCCTCGTTCGGCTGGTGGAAGTTCCAGGCGACATAGGTCTCCACCGTGTTCAGACCCATGGCCCGCATCCGCAGCAACCGGTCGCGCCAGTCCTTGGGATGCGTCCGGAAGTAGTGAAAGGCGCCCGCGAGGATCCGGAACGGCTCGCCGTCCAGCAGGAATTCGTCACCGCGGACGGTCAGCCCCCGCGGGCTGTCGGCCTCGGCGAAGGTCGTACGGCCGCTGCCCAGGGCGACACCCACGGAAGTGGCCCCCACCACGGCCGCGCTCAGAAATCTACGTCGGCTGAACTGCGTCATGTCTGCTCTCCTCGACTCGACCGGCCGTCATCCAAGGTTCGAACATGTTCAGTGATGCGCGCTTCTGTGCATTGAGAGTGTTATGTAGAACAGAAACGAGCACAAGGGCTCGTGAGTGAGCGCGACGAACCAGGCAGGTGGGGACGGGGACTTGAGGGGCGCCGCCACTGCGACAACCTTCAGGTCTTCGCGGAGGAAGTGGCGAACCGAACGGCGGGAGCTGCGACTTCAGCGCGAGTGGGACGCGGACGGTGGCCCGCTCACCCGCCGGCTCCCTCTGGGCCAAGTGCAACTCCCGTCAGCCGTCGCAGTTCAGCGGCACAGGGCCGTGTCCAGGCCCCTCTGTGGCGGCATACGCCGCGGGCGGCGCCCTGGCCGACCACACCCCCGGCGGCGGAATAGGCGCGTTTGCCCGCGCGCCCCCTGCAAGGGCGCTCATTCAGCCATGACGAACATTTCAGCGACCAACCCTCGTGTTTCTGCGGGAGCCCGGAGGGCAGGCATTTTCGTGAGGTTCAGTCGGAAAATGTGCCGCGCAGGAATTCTGGGTCTGTGCGGCCTGGGGGAGCTCGGCTCCAGGGAGGGAATCTGCATGACCACGGGAATCAGGGGCTGCGACAATCAGTCGAACGCCTACGTTTCTTTTGTCAATGAAGAGCACGCCGGGGACAGTGAGTCCGTGAGTCCGAGGACGCACAGTTCTGCCTACGCGTGGATTTCGCAGCACAAGGAGAAGCCGCTGAGCGTTCAGACCGGACGGGGCCGGTGCATCATCTGGGACGACGACTGGAAGGTGAAGGCGGAGTGGGATGACGGCAAGGGGGAGTTCGTCCTCGCCAACGTCCGGAGCAGCCCGCAGGACTACCAGATGACGGTCAGCAGCACGGGTGACATCACGCTGTCCGAGGTCTGATCCAAGGACCGGACTGAAGGAGGGGGACCGTCGTGCCCATGCAGAACTGGCGTATCGCAAATGCCATGGAGAATTTGACGGGAAACTGGGTGTACTACGTGTGCACTGCCGTCGCGGCATTTGCGAATGTCCATTTCAGCCGCCACGTCGACAATCCGAGCGATGACCATATGGCGACGAATGACGGCGCCTACTATTACTACGGCGTGACCGGCACGTTCAATCAAGCCGCCCAACACGCTGATCAATCCGTCCGGCAGATGCTCATCGACGCCTGGAACGACTACTTCAAGGTGTAGGACGACCATCTGCCGCGCCGGCCGGTCCGGGCTCCTCCTCTCAAGCAGGGGCCCGGATCGGCAATTTGTCACGGCTGAGGAACGTGGGGTCGGTCTGGAATCCGGAAGAGTTCTGGCTGGAGGTTCTGGCCGGCCGGCGTCGCGTTGCCGAAGGGGAGAGCCAGTGTCGGCGCAGCAGTTGGCGGACCGGCCCTGCTGCCTATCCCAGACGGCTGGCCCAGTCCTTGGGGACTCGTCCCGCGGGGCCGGGGGTGGGCTGATCGGCCGGGTGGCTCTCCGGGGGAGCCAGTTGCGGGCCCGAGGCGTATGACTCGGAGGTCTCGTAGTTCCAGAACCACGTTTCGCCCGGCTCGAAGCTGCGGATCACCGGATGCCCGGTGGCCCGCGCATGGGCCGTACCGTGTTTGGCGGGCGAGTCGTCGCAACAGCCGATGTGACCGCACTGTGCGCAGCGTCGCAGGTGGAACCACCAGCCGCCAGCGGCTTCGCACTCGGCGCAACCGCTTCCGCTGGGTGGGACCGAGGGGTCGATTCCGTTCGGGGAACTCATGACGGCTCCTCTGGGGGATGGGGGTCGGCGGAGGCCAGCGGGATACGTACCTGGAAGCGGGTGTCGCCGGGGACGGAGTGGAACCGCAGGTCCCCGTTGTGCTTGTTGACGACGATGCGCCATGAGATGTCCAAGCCGAGGCCCGTACCCTCACCCACCGGTTTGGTGGTGAAGAACGGGTCGAAGACGCGGTCGCGGATCTCCTCGGGGACTCCGGGACCGGTGTCACAGAACTCGACGAGCAGATGGTCTCCCTCGCGCGCGGTGCGCACGGTCAACGTGCCCTCGGCGCCCGTACTGTTCATCGCCGAGACGGCATTGTCGATCAGATTCGTCCATACCTGGTTGAGCTCGCTGGGGTAGGCCGGGATCTTCGGCAGGCCGCGGTCGTAGTCCTTGACGACGGTGATCTGGGGGCCGATCTTCGCGGAGACCATCAGCAGGGTGCTGTCCAGCAGTTCATGCACGTCTGCGACCTGGTGGGGCGCTCGATCGAGTTGCGAGTACTGCTTGGCCGCGGCGACGAGGGACGAGACACGGTTGGTCGACTCCTCGATCTCGTTCATCAACAGTTCGGTTTCGACGGTGTAGTTGAGCCACCGCACGGCACCTTCGAGGGTGTCCGCGTCCACGGCCGCGGCGACCTGGTCCAGCCAGTCGGTGTCGAGGCCGGCCTGTACGAAGGTCGGCGCGATCTGCCATCCGTCTCCGATGCCGTGGTCGTCCAGCCAGTCGGAGACGGTGTCCTCCCGGTCCGCGGCTTCCAGCGGGCTCAGGGCGGTGGCCTTGGCGACGCGCTCGGCCGTGCGCTCCTGGACGTCGATGAGCGTCTCCAGGCTGTCGCGCCGGTACGGGCGTGCCGCGATGATGCCGAGCTTGTGGCGCATCCCGGCCACCCGCTCGCGGAGCGCGGACGTGGCGCGCACGGCCGCGGTGGCGGGGTTGTTCAGCTCATGGGTCAGCCCTGCGGACAGCGACCCGAGAGCCAGGAGCCGTTCTCGCTGGCCAACGGCCTCCTGGGCGCTCTTGGTGCCGAAGAAGAGGCCTTCCAGCAGGTGCACGGCCATGGGAAACCACTCGCGCATGATCGCGGCGAAGGTCTCCGCGGGCAGCACGAAAAAGCGCGCGGGCTCCAGGACACGCAGGGAGCTGTTGTACACCTGCCGCAGGCGGTCACCCAGGTACGCCTGGAAAGCTCCCGCGTACACCCCGCGGCTGGAGCTCCGGTTGATCTCCACGTCGTAGTCCCCGATCCGGCGCGAGAGCACGATGGTCCCTTCGAGCAGCACGTAGAAGCACGTGGCGGCGTCGCCCTCCCCGTACACGGGCCCGGGTGCGAACTCCTCCACACGGCCTTCGCGGCAGAGCCGGGCGATCTGGTCGGGGGCCAGCTTCTCGAACAGGAACAGCGAGCCGAGTTCCTCCTGGCTGCACGGCACCGGGCGGCCGTTCATGACTGCTCCAGATATCGGTGCACGAGCATGACCGCCATGGCGCCCTCTCCTACGGCGGAAGCGACCCGCTTGGCGGACTCGGCGCGGGCGTCTCCGGCCACGAACACGCCCGGGACGTTTGTTTCCAAGTGGTAGGGCGGCCGGTCCAACTCCCACTCGGCCGGCGGGCGTCCGTCCGCGGTCAGATCGGGGCCGGTGAGGATGAAGCCGCGGGAGTCCCGGAGCACCGTGCCCTCCAGCCAGTCGGTCAGCGGGGCCGCGCCGATGAAGACGAACATCCACTGGGCGTCGACGAGTTCGGTGTGGCCGGTCGCGGTGTCGCGCAGGGTGATCTGCTCCAGTTGCCGCGAGCCATGGGCGGCGTCGACGACCGTGTGGGTGCGCACAGAGATCGTGGGCGTCTCGTCGACCTGCTGGACGAGGTAGTGCGACATCGACGTGGACAAGGACGGCTTGCGCACCAGTACGGTGACCGACTTGGCGCTCCGGGCCAGGTATATCGCGGCCTGCCCCGCGGAGTTCGCGCCCCCGACGATATACACGTCATGGCCCTGGCATGCGGCCGCTTCGGTCAGGGCCGAGCCGTAGAACACTCCGCAGCCGGTCAGCTCGGCCACGCGGGGCGCGTCCAGTTGCCGGTAGGACACGCCGGTCGCCAGAATCACGGCGTGCGCGGCGACGGCGGAGCCGTCCGAGAACCGGACGACGCGCGACGCGCCATTGATCTCCAGCCCGGTGACCTCGCGCGCGGTCAGTATCTCGGCACCGAACTTCGCCGCCTGACGCCGGGCCCGGTCGGTGAGCTGCGCCCCGGACACCCCGTCCGGAAAGCCGAGATAGTTCTCGATGCGCGAGCTCTGGCCCGCCTGGCCTCCGGTCGCGGAGCGTTCCACGAGGACGGTCCGCAGCCCCTCGGAGGCCCCGTACACCGCAGCGCCCAGACCGGCCGGCCCGCCGCCGATGACGACGAGGTCGTAGAAGTCGGTTGCCGGGGTCGTCGCGAGGCCGACTCGCGCGGCGAGCTCCCGGTCCTCGGGCTCGATGAGGGCCGTACCGTCCGGAGTGATCACCAGCGGGAGCCGCAGGCCCTCCTGCCCCGCGGCGCACAGCAGCCGCCGGCCTTCCGGATCGTCGGACGAGTACCAGCGGTACGGCACCTGGTTGCAGGCCAGGAACTCCCGTACGGCCGACGAACGCGCCGACCAGCGGTGCCCGACGACCTTCGTGACGGCCACCGGCCGGTGGTCGCTGGCCCGCCACGCCTGCAGCAGATCGTCGAGGACGGGGTAGAGCTTCTCCTCGGGCGGCTCCCAGGGCTTGAGGAGGTAGTGGTCGAGGTCGACGACGTTGATCGCGTCGATGGCCGCGTTGGTGTCCGCGTACGCGGTCAGCAGCACCCGCCGGGCGCCGGGATAGATGTCGAGAGCCTGCTCGAGGAACTCGATGCCGTTCATCTTCGGCATCCGGTAGTCGGCCACGATCACCGCAACGGGGCCGCCGCGCAGCTTCAGCTCGCGCAGGGCAGCAAGGGCGGACTCGCCGGACTCCGCGCGCACCACACGGTACGACCCGCCGTAGCGTCTCCGCAGATCACGGGCGACAGCACGCGACACACCCGGGTCGTCGTCCACAGTCAGGATGACGGTCCGCACCGGACCGGCTGCCTGATCCATAGGCACCCCGTCCACGAGCCGATCGCCCTTCCGCACCGATTTCACGTGCCTGCCCGGCAGCCAGTGCGCCAGCAATGCCCATCTTATGGGTGACTATCATGCTTTGCTACGCAAGGTCAGGAGTACGGCTCCCTGCGATGCGGCCCGGCGGCCGTCGAAGTCCCGCGCCGGCGGCAGTACAGCACCGAGCATCGCCGTCAGCCGTCGGACGGGGCCTCGGTGACCTCGTCCAGGAGGTGCGGCCCGTTGTTGCGTACGCTGTTGACCGCGGTGGAGACGGCGCGGGCGTCCAGATGCCCTGCGGCCGGGGCTGTGAGCAGCGCGCGGAGCTCAGCGGGGTCCTGGTGGGCGGGGTCGAGCCAGGCGGCCCAGTCGGCGGGAGCGACGGCCAGCGGCATCCGCGGGTGGACGCGTCCGGCGGCGTCGGTGGCCTCGGTGGTGATGATCGTGCAGGTGGTCCACCACGCCCCCGGCGCATCGTCGTCGGAGACGTCCGGGGCGCGCCAGAACTCGTACAGCCCGGCGAGTGCCATGGCCTGCCCGTCCTCGGGGCTGATGAAGTACGGCTGCTTGCGGGCCTTGGCCGTCCCGGTCGCCGCGACGTTCTGCCATTCGTAGAAACCGTCCGCCGGCAGCAGACACCTGCGCTTGGCGAAGGCCCGGCGGTAGGCCGGCTTCTCCGCGACCGTCTCCACCCGGGCATTGATCATCTTGGCGCCGACGCTCAGGCTCTTCGCCCAGGACGGCACCAGCCCCCAGCGCAGCGGCCGCAGCTGCCGGGTGATCTCGCCGGTGTCGTGCTCGACGCGTTCCAGCACCGACCACACGTCATCGGTCGGGGCCACGTTCCAGCTCGGCCCGAGCACCTGGCCGGGATCCCAGCGCGTCACGTCGAACCGGTCGACCAGATCCTGCGGACTGCGGGTGGCGACATATCGACCGCACATACCTTCCACCCTGCCACGAAACCGGCCCTTGCCCGGTCACCCACGCCTCCGACTGACATCCACATACAGGGGCTGCCCGGGGGCCGGGATACCCGTCCCGCCACCCACCGGCGGCAGATCTTCCGGGAACGCCCGCATGTGCAGCGGCGATGCCGCGCGCCTGCCCCACGGCTGGTGCCACCGGCATGTAAATATCGGAGCGTGACTACACAACCGCAGCGCTTCACGATCTTGTTGGTCCCCGAACACGTTGAGGACCGAGGCGGTGCCTCCGTGGAGGACTCAGCCGTACGGTCGGCGGTCGTCGAGGCGACGGGGGAGACGGGCGCCTCGGGCTACCCCCGCTACGTCGGGCACGGGATCGTGGCCGATATCGACCCCCGTACGCGCACGGTCGAGGCGCTGCTCGTCGACGGTGCGGAGCTGGACTACGGGCTGACCGTCAAGGTCGCTTCCTGACCGCCCGTGCGGCGGCGACGGGCAACAATGGCCGAAGGCCCTGGAAGGCCGTGCTGGACGCTGGATATGACGCACCCCGTACGACTCCAGGACCATCTTCCCAGCAGTCCGTCCACCCACAGTTGGACACACTGTGCCCTGCTGACGGATTCGTCCCAACTGCCTTGTGCGCAAGGGTGAGTGCGTCCCAGACGTACCGACCCGAAGGGCCCTCCACACGTGCGAAGCAGACGAATAGCCCCTGCCCTGGCGGTGAGTGCCGTCGCGGCACTGGTTCCGGCACTCACGCCGGCGACCGCCTCCGCCGCTGAGAACCCCTTACCGCAGCATCTTGAGCAGAGACCGGCATGGCACCGCTGCAGCAGCGCAACCCCTGCCTCCTTCCAGTGCGCCACCATCAAAGTCCCGTTGGACTACAGCCGTCCAGGCGTCAAGAAGATCGACCTCGCGATATCGCGGCTCAAGACGAGCAGCCCCGCCGAACGCCGCGGTGTCCTGCTGCTCAATCCCGGGGGGCCGGGCAGCCAGGGCCTCGATATGCCACAGTCCCTGTCGGCCGAGCTCCCCAAGTCCGTGAAGAGCAAGTACGACCTCATCGGCTTCGACCCGCGAGGTGTCGGCCGGAGCGCCCCCCTCAGCTGCGGTCTGACCGCCGAGGAGCAGAACTGGCAGCGTCCCTACAAGGCCGCAACGTTCGCCAAGGACGTCAAGTGGGCCCGGACCGTCGCCGAGAAGTGCCACGCCAAGCAGGGCGACAAGCTGCGTCACATCACCACCCGCAACACCGCCCGTGACATGGACGTGATCCGGGCCGTGCTGGGCGAGAAGAAGATCTCCTACCTCGGGTACTCGTACGGCACCTATCTCGGAGCCGTCTACACGCAGATGTTCCCGCGGCGCAGCGACCGGATCGTACTGGACAGCGCCGTCGACCCCGCACGGATCTGGCGGGGCATGATGCAGGTGTGGGCGGAGGGCAGCGAGCCCGCGTTCACGAGGTGGAGCGGGTGGACCGCCCAGCGGAACGCGACCTACAAGCTGGGCAACACCCCGGACCGGGTCCGCAAGACCTTCTGGGGTCTGGTTGCCCGGGCCGACCGGAAGCCGATCGAGTTCAACGGCACCTTGGTGAGCGGTGACGACATCCGCGCGGGCCGCGCCATGTTCTTCAGCGTGCGCGATGCCGCCGAGGAAATCGTTGCGCTGAAGAAGGCCGCCGAAGGCAAGGCCCCGTCCTCCGCCCCTGACACCGGGACACCCGAGCGACCCGCACCGCCGGCGTTCGGCCGCGGCGCGCCCTCGGACAGCACCAGCGCCGCCTTCTGGGCAGTCGTCTGTGCCGACACCCGTGCCTGGCCGCGTGACCCCGAGCAGTACCGCCGCGACGCGGTCCGGGACAAGGCCAAGTACCCCTTGTACGGCGACTTCGCGTCCCACATCAAGCCGTGTGCGTTCTGGAAGAAGAACGGCAGCGAACCCGCCACCACGATCGACAACAAGGTCAAGGTACTCACCCTGCAGAACGAGTGGGACTCCCAGACACCTCTGTCCAGTGGCCTCGGCATGCACCGGGCCATGAAGGGCTCGAGGATGGTCACCGTCGCCGGGGGTGTCGGACACGGCATCTACGGTTCCAAGTCGTGCGCCGACAAGACGGCCACCGCGTACCTGACCACGGGCAAGCTCCCCGCGAAGGACGTGACCTGCCAGGCACCCGCGCCCGCACGTGAGCGCAGCAGCGCCGGCAAACTGCCGATTCCCGCGCCTCCGGGTATCCCGGGGATGCCCGGCCGCTTCTGAACCGTTCCTGACGAGGTGATGTGACGTGGGGCTTCTGCCGGGCGGAGGCCCCACGTCGGGTGGAAACCGCGCAGGTGACGGCCGTGACCTCCGCTGCATGAGTGCCGACGAGGCGTGCACGGGGCCGGCAACCGTGGCGGAGAGCCGTCGACCGCCCCTGACGCCGGGCGTCGCGTATCAGATCGTCGGCAGCGTGACGGGGCCCTGCCTGGGCGGGCAGCGTCACGGTACCTGACTGAGCAGGACGAACTACTCGGAAGTGGTGTCGGTGCGGGCGAAAATACCTTCCAGCATTCCGGTGGCCTGCCCGACCTCGATCAGGTAGCCATCGGGATCGCGCAGATAGCAGCGGACCTCGGCGCGCCGGTCGATCGGCGGAGTCAGGAACTCCGCTCCTTTCGCGCTCCATTGGGCGTAGCAGGCCTCGATGTCGGCCACCCGCAGGTTCATGAAGCTGGAGACGATGTGCGGTTCGCTGGGCGGGACCAGCGTCACGTCGGGCTTGTCCGGGGTCGGGCCGCCGCCCGGATTCATGATGATCCAACTGTTGGCGAGCTTCACGATGCAAGGGTTCTCCTCCAGGACGACCTGTCCCCCGAGCACCTCGCTGTAGAAGCGGCGCGCACGCGCCACATCGCGCACCGTCAAGAAATGCGTCATCAGAAGCCCCTCACTCGGGGCGGGAATACCGTCGCTGTCCATACCAAGCCTCTTTCCGCCGACCGCGATACCCGGCGCATTATCAGTTTTCACGAGCCTGATGCCGCCGAGGCGCACACCGCTGCGGGCGCCGTTACGCCCGTACAGTCCAGTCCGGTGCCGTCCAGGGAGCCGGTTCCCCTGGTCGGGCCGGGCCGGCCGAGGGAGGCACCGCGGTGCGTCGTCGGCGTCCCTCGGGGGAAATCGTGCAGCGGCAACCAGTGGACCGACCGGCGGTGGCGCACTGCCCGTGAACGCCCGGCCAGCGCCCGAGCCGGCTTCCTGCCTGCTCGGGGGACGTATCACCTGCGGCCACCGACGGGACCTGTGAACGCCTGCCAGGCGGGACTGGGCCAGGCAGGTGACGATGGAACTGGATCCATCCGACCGTGCTCTTCCTGGAGGAGGCAGACGGCATGACACACCCCTCCGATTCCTCAGGCACCGGCCCTCCGCCCGGCACCGAGCCAAGAGAGCCCTCCCCGGCCGGGGGCCTGCTCGCCCTGGCCAACATGGGCTGGCAATTCCTGCTCACCATGGGCCTGGCTGCGATCGCCCTGGGCGTCGTTGTCCTGGTCTGGCCCGGCCAGACCCTGCGGGTCGTCGGTGTGCTCTTCGGTATCTACCTGCTGGCCACCGGTGTCTTTCAGCTGGCCGCTGCCTTTGGTGCACACGTCCCCCGGCATCTGCGGGTGTTGCATTTCGTCGCGGGCGCGCTCTTCATCCTGCTGGGCCTGGTCTGCTTCCGGGGCACCCTGCAATCGATTCTGTTGCTCGCGCTGTGGATCGGCTTCGGCTGGCTGCTGCGCGGCATCATGGTGACCGCCACGGCGGCCTCCGCCGAGGACATCCCGGCGCGCGGCTGGCACCTCTTCTCGGGGATCATCACCACTCTGGCCGGCATCGTGCTGATCGTGTTGCCGTTCAGCTCGATCGCCGCGCTGACCTTGGTGGTGGGCATCATGGCCATCGTCGTGGGCGCTGTCGAGGTCGTCCATGCCATCAAGATGCGTGTCGAAGTCGGCCGCCTCACCCAGGGCACCGCCACCAAGCGGCGGCCCATGTTCCACTCCCGCCCGCACCCCCAGCACTGATCACAGGGTGCGCCGGGATCCCCGTCGACTGTGCGTCCGCCGATCTTCGCAGTTTTTTCGGTTCGAATCCGCGGAAATCTACCGCGGCGTCGACAGGGCGAACAGAATGCAATTCTTCATTCGAGCCCATCCTTTGTCCCTGCGGGATTCAATGTTCCACTGCAGTCGGCCGCACCGCTCAGCGTCTTCTTCGAGGCGCCGATCGCGAGTGCCAGCAGCGCCAAGGCGCTGAGCCCGAGCGCGGCCGCGACGGCCGGCAGCAGTCCGGCCCCCAGGCTGCCGAGGGCCAAGCCTCCGATGGCGCCGCCCAAGGAGACTCCGAGATATGTGCTCGACGTGTTGAGCGCCAGGGCCTGAGCTGCGACCGGTCCGGCGAGCAGATAGAGGCGCGCTTGAATCGCCGGGGAATTCCAGAAGGCCATGCCACCCCAGATCGTCCCCACCACGACCAGGACGGAAAAGGGCACGGGGCGGGCGAACCAGAGCGCCCCCAAGATCGCCATCATGCCGGTGAAGATGCCGATTCCGGTGACCAGGGCGCGGTCCGGCCCCCACCGATCGGTAGCCTTCCCACCTGCCCAGATACAGATGATGCCGGCGAACCCCGACAAGCTGAACGCGAGCGCACGCTGATCCACGCTGGCCCGGCTCACCGCGGCGAGGTAGGGGGCCATATAGGTGAGCATCATCATCGATCCGGTCATGAGTGCGCAGTTCGCCAAGAGTCCCAGCGATACCGGTGCGCTGGTGAGGGTGCGCAACTGTTCGCGGATACTCGGTACTTCGTCGGCCTTGTCGCGCTCGCGAGGCAAGGTGGCAAGCAAGAAGACCAACGCCGCGACCCCCGCCACCGCCATGGCGGCGAACGTTGCCCGCCAGCCGTAATGGCCGCCGATCCAGGTGCCGATGGGAACTCCGGCCGCGATCGAGCCCGTGACACCGAGCGCCACGATGGCGACGTACCTTCCGATATGGCTACCCGGAGCTCGTTCGGCGGCGTAGGCGAACACGGCCGGCGTCGAGGCAGCCGCCGCGATCGCCGCCACCATCCGCAGGCCCACAAGGAGGCCGAAGCTGGTTGTCGTGGCCGCCACGAGGTTCGCCACAGCGAAAATGACGAACGCGACAGTGAACAAGTGCCGACGGGGCACCCTCGCCAAAGCGACTCCGGCGATCGGTGCAACCACGGCGACCGTAAGGGAGAAGACGGTCACCAGCTGTCCGGCGTGCGCCTCGCTGACATTCAGATCTCGTGCGATCTCCGGCAGAACCCCCGCGATCACATAGTCATCGGTGTAGAGGACGAAAGCCGCAGTGAGCAAAGCAAACAGCCACGCGGGCACAACTGATCTCCTATTGGGCTTCGACGATGCCTGATGGCGCGGGTATCAGGTCAGTCAGTGGTCGGTGTAGCGCCTGCGCCGGGCACGGTCGCCACGATCGAGCGCAGGTGCGCCCGCAACGTCCTGCGCAGACGTTCAACGCTGAGCGATCCGTGCGGGGTCACCGAATCCAGAACCAAACCGCCCAGGACCGCGATGAGCCGTTCAGCTTCCTCGGCCGGGTCGGGCACTTCGAGGACGCGCAGGGCATCCGTGATGACCTGGCGCATGTCGGCGGCCATCTGTTCGGTTGCCGGGCGGAAGAGGGGATTCACCCGTGCGGCAACGATGAATTCAGTGAGTACGATCGACTCGATGCGGCGTTCCTCGTCGATCGGAAGCAGCTCCTCGAGCTGTGCCTGCAGTGCATCGATGGCAGGCTCACCTGTGAGTCCGGCCAATACTTCGGTCGGATATCGGGTGAGCCTTTTCCCCATGCGATTACCCACCTCGTTCACAGCCGCCACGAGAAGGTTGCGGTGATCGTCGAAGTAGTGGCGCACCGAACCGATGTTCAATCCTGATTCGGCGGCAACTTTCCGCAGTGACAAGCCGCTAAGGCCTTCGGCCACCAAGAGGCGAAAAGCCGCCTCGATGACATCCTTGCGGCGCTGTTCGAGGTCAATCCGAGCTGGCATTGATGGATGGTATCACAGGTGTGACAAGAACGGGGGTGGTCGCATGCGGCTAATTCCGTTTGCTTTCGGGCGGGCTCGATTGCGGCCCTGCGGGAGCTGCGATCAGGGCTCGCGCTCGTCCCGGACCGCGACCCGTTTCATGGCCTTGGCCGCAACGTCGCGGAGCGGTACACGCTCTGTTGTGCACGGTATTTGCGGCTCTCTTACGGTCCGGCCGCCGGTCGCGGGCACCTGGCGCGTGGGGCCAGGTACTCCCGGCCGGTTGCCCACACGCAACCTTGACGCCGAACTGTTGTACGCACCGGAACCGGACGTCTCCTCCCGGCAATCTTGACGATGTGACGTCAACTCTCCACCTCCGTATGGACTTTGGGCAGCGCTCCCAGCACATGGTGATCTGCGGTGACGACGGCCTCGCCCACCGTCTGGCAGTCACCCTGGACGCCGTGTGCGGCGAGGCGGTCACCGTCGTGCTGCCTTCGCGGCGCGACGGGCACGCGCCGGAGATCGCCGCACTGCACCGCGATCCGCAGTCACCGGTCGACCTGCTGGTGGCCGCCCGTCCGGACGAGCAGACGCTGCGCGCAGCCGGGGTCGAGCGGGCCGCCGCGCTCGCCCTGACCTACCGGGACGACCAGGTCAATGTGACCGCGGCGCTGCTGGCCCGCACCCTCAACCCGTCGATCCGCCTGGTCATCCGGATGTTCAACCGCGAGCGCGGTCGCCATCTCGAACGGCTACTGGACCGCGCCGTGTGGGCGCTCGGCCGTACCGATGGCGCGACGCTGGACATGTCCACCACCGTGCTGTCCGACACCGACACCGCGGTCCCCGAGCTGGTGGCCGCCGCCGCGGTCGGCCAGGGAGACACTCTCCAGGTCGAGGGCCAGGTTTTCCGCGGCGTCGTACGGCCCGCGCGCACGCCGCCCCAGCCCGCCGACCTGGCCACGCTGGCCGTACTCTCCGGTGCCCATCAGGACGACCCGGCGAGTGAGGACAGCGCCGAGACACCCGGCGAGGAGGGCACCCAGCTGCTGCCGGACACGGTCACCTCCTATCACCGGCAGTTCACCCACGGCCGGCTGATGCTGGAGGAGGTCACCCACCACCACCCACCCGATGCCCCCTCACACGGCGGTCGCAGCTACGGAACCTGGCTGCGGGACCGGCTGGCGCATCTGCCGTGGAAGGTGTTCCTCTCCCGCGAGGTCATCGCGGTCTTCGGCGCGCTGGCCGCGATCGTGCTGGTGCTGGCCGGTGCCACCGCGCTGGCCGAGCCCGGCCCGCTGTGGAAGTCGCTCTACCTGCCGCTGCTGGACATCTTCACCATGGGCGACCCGGCAACCGATGAGTCCCCGGCCCGCCGGGTGCTCCAACTCATCGCCGGCTTCGTCGGCCTGGCCGTACTCCCGCTCGTGGTCGCCGCCACCATGAACGCCACCGACGCGTTCCGTAAAGCCTCCGTCGGCCACCCACCCGCCGAGGACCTGACCGACCACATTGTCCTGGTGGGTCTCGGCAAGATCGGCACCCGCGTACTGGCCCAACTCCGCACCACCGAGCATCATGTGGTCGTCGTGGAACGCGATCCGCACGCACGCGGCGTTCCCCTCGCCCGTGAACTCGGCGTACCGCTGCTGCTTGAGGACGCCGGCGCCCCCGGTGTCCTCGACCGTGCCCGGATCCGCCAGAGCAAGTCCTTGCTGGTCCTCACCCGTGACGACGGCGAGAACCTCGACATCGTCATGGCGGCCCGCGAGACCAACCCCCGAGTACGCGTGGTGATGCGCCTCTACGACGACGATTTCGCTGCCACGGTCTCCCGCACCCTGCGCGCCTCCTACCCCGACGCCACCACCCGCAGCCGCAGCGTCTCCGCCCTTGCCACGCTGCCGTTTGCCGCCGCGATGATGGGCCGTCATGTCCTGGGCATCCTGCCGGTCGAACGCGGTTCCCTCCTCTTCACCACTGTCGATGTCGCCGGCCACCCCGAGCTGGAGGGCCGCTCCATCCACCAGGCCTTCCGACAGCACGAGTGGCGTGTCCTGGCCGTCGGCTCCGCGGCCGAGCCCCCTTCCCCTGCCTCGACCGACACGCTCGGCGGCCTCCGGCTCACCCACCCCGGCTATGACTGGCGCCCCTCGCACGGCCGGATCCTGCGCGCGGGTGACCGCGTGGTCGTGGCATCGACACGCCGCGGTATGGACTTCCTGATGACGGGTGTGCAGCCTCATCCGGCGGCCCCGCGTACGTGAGCGGGGCGGTTTCGGAGTCGCTTGATAGGTGATGGATCCCGGACGCCGTGTGCCCCTCGCACCCGATGGCGTGGGGCACACTCCTCTTCTGCTGGTGGCAGGCAGTCCAGCTGAGCTGCTCTGGACCCTCTGGCCGGCCGGGCAAGGCAGGACGCTCCCGCTCCTTGCTCATCTGTGTCTCCAGCCGGCGCCGCACACTCGCACGAGACCCGCCGCGACAGGCGGTCTGAGCACCGTGGTCGGCCGCAGGCAGCGGATTCAGTCGGCCAACTCCCGTGCGTCGAGCGGTAGTTTCCATGCATTGCGGCGGTGTGCTGCATCGAGTGCGTGCTGCAAGGGGGAAGGGGGCACGGCCAGCACCGGGCAGCAGGCGCGTGCCACGCAGTAACGGGCGACGGAGGGCCACATCGCCCGGCGCAGTCTGCCGCGGGCTCCGGCCCCCACCACCAGGAGATCGTCGGGCCGGTCGGCGGCCGCCAGCAGGGCATCGCCCGGTTTGCCGCGTATGGCCAGGCACTTCAGCGGCAGCTCGGGCCCGGCGCTGCCGAAGGCGTCTTCGAGAGCGCTCAGCAGGCGCTCATTCGCCATCCGGCGCCAGGCAGCCATCGGTGCCGGGCACGGCCCGCCGCGGTGCACGACCTCTCCACCGGGAGGCTCCCAAGCCAGTACGGCCCACAACTCGGCTCCGGTGATGCGGGCCTCGGCGGCGGCGCGGTGCAGAGCCGTCAGGCTCCCCAGCGAGCCGCTCACGCCGGCCACGATGCGCCGGCCACCGGGTCCGCCCATGGGGCCACGCTCCTCGTCCTGAATCACGTTCATGTCGTGTTTCATCGAAATCCCGCAGACAGGGCGATGGCGACTTGTTGGCGCTTCCCTGACGAGGGGAGGGGAGTCCCTGACGGCTCCATGACGACAACATGCGGAGCAGCCCCGCGGGCCGGATGACACCGAGCAGCAGGGGCGGGAGCCAAGCCCCCGTCATCGGCGGGGCATTGGACAGCCACTCAGGGAGCGGGGCCCTGAGTCCGACGTCGTCGGGTCAGAGTTGCGTCAACGTCTCCGTACGCTCTCGCGGTATTTGCCTACGTGAAGTGACGATGCTCCTGAGAACCTCGCACGCCGTCCGGTGCATGCCGCAGGACACCCTTCGCCGTGCCACCCGGCGTGCCCTTTTCCCGAAGAGGGGTACGTGGAGGAGTACGACATGCCGCAGGGCAGCGATGTGACCGACAAACCGGGATCGAGTCCCGGCAGGCTCAAGGTATTTCTCGGGGCTGCCCCAGGGGTGGGCAAGACCTACCGGATGCTGGACGAGGGCCGGCGCCGGGCGGCGCGTGGCAGGAACGTGGTGGTGGCCTTTGCCGAATGCCACGGCCGTCCGTCCACCGAGGCCATGCTCGAAGGGCTTGATGTGCTGCCCCGCGTGACGCGCAGGCATGGCGGCTCGGACGTCACAGAGCTCGACCTCGACCTGGTGCTGGAGCTGCGTCCACAGGTGGTGCTCATCGACGAACTCGCCCACACCAACGCGCCGGGCGGCCGCAACCCCCATCGGTGGCAGGACGTCGAAGAGCTGCTCGGGGCCGGGATCGACGTGGTGGCCACGCTCAACATCCAGCACCTGGACTCACTCAGCGATGTGGTCGAGAAGATCACCGGTGTGCCGCAGGACGAGACTGTGCCCGACGAAGCCGTCCGCCGCGCCGACCAGATCGAGCTGGTCGATCTGCCCGCCGAGGGACTGCGCCGCCGTATGGCGCACGGCAACATCTTCCCGCCCGAAAACGTCGACGCGGCACTGTCGCACTACTTCCGGGTGGGCAACCTCACCGCGCTGCGGGAGCTGGCGCTGCTGTGGGTGGCGGGCCGGGTGGACGAAGCGCTGCGCAAGTACCGGTACGAGCACAGCATCGGCCGGGTGTGGGAGACCCGCGAACGCGTGGTGGTCGCGCTCACCGGTGGCCCGGAGGGCGCAACCCTGATCCGCCGCGCCGCTCGGATCGTGGGCCTCCCCCGAGCTCTCAGCTCCGTTCGAGCAGGGGAGACCCCCATCTCCGGTGGTGACCTGCTGGCCGTCCACATCACTCGCAGCGACGGCCTGTCCGGCTCCTCGCCCGCCGCACTGGCCGGGCAGCGGCAGCTCCTGGAAAGCCTCGGCGGCAGCTACCACTCGGTGGTCGGTGACGACGTCCCCGCCGCCCTGTTGGACTTCGCCCGTGCCCAGAACGCCACTCAACTGATCATCGGGGCCAGCCGTCGGGGGAGGCTCCGGCGGGTGCTGGAGCCCCGTGGGGTGGGGGAGACGGTCGACGGACTCTCCGGCGATATCGATGTCCACACGGTTGCTCATGAAGGCGCCGGTCAGGGGAGGAGACGGGCCGCCCCCGGCGGTGGTCTGCCGCGTTCACGCCGCGTGGCCGGACCGGTCGCGGGTCTCGTACTGCCCGTTCTGCTGACCATGGGACTGCGGGCGAGTTCCGGCCCGCTCGCGCTCAACCTCACCAGCGAGGCTCTGCTCTTCCTGCTCACGGTGCTGGGCGTGGCCTGTATCGGTGGCGTGGTCTCCGCGCTGCTCGCCTCGGTGACGACCTCGCTGCTGCTGAACTACTACTTCATCCCGCCCCTCGACCACTTCACCTTCGCCGAGGCCAATATCGTCGTCGCCCAGGCAGCCTTCACCATCGTGGCCGTCACCGTCGCCGCGATCGTCGACCGGTCGCTGCGCCTGAGCCGGCAGGCCGCGCGGGCGACCGCGGAAGCCGAGACCTTGACCTCGTTGGCGGGCGGCATCCTGAGAGGTGACCGGGCCGTGCCCGCACTCCTGGAACGCACCCGCGAGACCTTCGGGATGGACAGCATCGAACTGCGGCCCCGCAGGCGAGAGCCAGAACTGGGTGTCGTGAGCGGCCCGGCGTCCGAGCACGAGACCAAGGTCGCGATAGGGGACGACAGTGTCCTGGTGCTGAGCGGGCGCCGGCTGCCCGCCTCCGAGCACCGCGTGCTCACGGCCTTCGCCGCGCATCTGACCGCCGCCGTCGAGCGCGCCCGGCTCGCCGAGGCCGCGGCCGAGGTCGAGCCGGTCAAGGCGGCCAACCGCATGCGCACCGCGCTTCTCGCCGCGGTCGGGCACGACCTGCGTACGCCCCTGGCCGGATGCTGGGCCGCGGTCAGCTCGCTACGCAGCCAGGAGGTGGACTTCTCCCCCGAGGACCAGGAAGAACTCCTCGCCACTGCCGAGGAATCCCTGGCCAAACTCAGTCGCCTGGTCGACAACCTCCTCGACATGAGCCGGCTGCAGGCGGGCGCGCTGACCCTGCACCTCGAGCCGATCGGGCTCACCGACGTGCTCCCTGCGGCGCTCGACACCCTGCCCGACTCGCCCCCGCAGGTGCTCGTACACGTGGTGACCCAGGGGCTGGAGACCACCCCCGCTGTACTCGCGGACCCACCGCTGCTGGAACGCGTCATCGCCAATCTGGTGTCCAACGCGGTACGTCATTCGCCCCCCGGGCGCCCGGTCACCATCGGCGCCAGTGCGCTGGCCGGGCGTGTGGAGCTGCGGGTCATCGACCGTGGCCCCGGCATCCAACTCCCGGACCGGGAGAGGGCGTTCGAGCCTTTCCAGCGTCTCGGGGACACCGACAACACCACCGGGCTCGGGCTCGGCCTCGCGCTCTCCCGCGGTCTGACGGAGGCGATGGGCGGCACGCTCACGCCCGAGGAGACCCCCGGAGGCGGCCTGACGATGGTGATCTCCCTACCGGCTGCACCACTTCCCCTTGCGGTCTCCTCCGGGAGGGAGCGCCGGAGCGAGCAGGAGACACGAGCTGAGGTGTGAGAGGTTACGCACGAGGCACGCGCCGGGTGCCGAGGCTCCGGCGCACCGCGGCAGCGCGAGAGGAACGACGCGGCCGGCTGTCCCGTTTCCTCGGCTTCGATGGTGAGCACCCGGCGTACGGACTCGTCGGGCGTGATCGGCGCCGTGGCGGAGAGGGCTCCCGGGAGCACCCTCGCCGCAGGGGGCGGTGCACCTGCGTCGTGGGCGTAGGCCAGTCGGGTGTATGCGCCGTTCGGATTCCGTTAGGGAACCGATCGCCGTGTTCGTGAGTCGTCGTGTGGGCCGTCACGGTGGAGTCGGTCGGGGTGGTCGGCGAATTGAGGAGGTTCCTTGATGTGCGGAGACATGATGTCGGCGGTGATGTCGTGAGCGCGGAGCGCATCGTGGGGCTGCTGGTGGCGGCATCGCTGGTCGGGA
Organism: Streptomyces sp. NPDC048637; assembly: GCF_040650675.1. Taxonomy (NCBI): domain Bacteria; kingdom Bacillati; phylum Actinomycetota; class Actinomycetes; order Kitasatosporales; family Streptomycetaceae; genus Streptomyces; species Streptomyces sp. NPDC048637. The sequence goes on along the minus strand of NZ_JBEZHQ010000038.1, from coordinate 54,587 downwards.
TGCTCGTGATCGTCGTCAAGTTCCCGGACCGGTTCTGAGGTTGGCGTCCGCGTCCCCGGGAAACGGGGAGCACGTCAGGAATCACTCGTCGCCGAGCCCGGCCTCTTCGAGGTCCAGCCTGCGTTGCAGCCGGCGCCGGGTGATGTCGCTGATGTGGTTGTCCGCATACAGGCTCTGGAGTTTCGCGGTTTCGGCGGCAATGACGGTGCGGCGCAGATCCCGGTAGCCGGTGACGGAGGCCGAGGAGGACGGGGCGGTGTCGTCGTCCTGGTCGGCATCGGCCTGGTCGAGCCGGGCCAGCAGGCTGCGGCGCAGTTGATTGAGGAGAGTGGCAGGCGCTGCCTCGACGGCTTCGAGTTCGTCCAGACAGTCCAGTCCGGCCCTGGCGATGCCGGCGCGAGCGCGGGCCTCTTCGCGTGCGGTGTGCTCCGGTTCCAGCGCGATCTTGGACCAGCGGACCACCGGGGCCAGGGTGAAGCCCTGCAGGACGAGGGTGAAGACGACGACGCCGCTGGTGAGGACCAGGATCAGCGGGCGGTGCGGCAGCGGGCTGCCGTCGTCGGCGGCCAGGGGGATGGACAGGGCGGCGGCCAGCGGCATGACCCCACGGGTGCCCGCCCAGGAAACCACCGCGGGGATGCGCCAGGTGACCGTGCCGTTGCCGCGGCGGCGCTGCATGACGGCGGAGAGGGGCAGGACCCCGAGGAGCCGTACGGCGATCACGGTGGCGGCCACCGCGAGCACACCGAGCGGCCAGCCGTGCTCGTCCGCGGTCAACTGGCGTACGAGGGGCGGGAGTTCCAGGCCGATGAGGGCGAAGACGACACTCTCCAGAAGGAAGACCACGGTGCCGTAGACGGCGTGCACCTGGAGGCGGATGGTGGCGGTGGTGAGCTTGTGCCCGGTACTACCGAGCACCACCCCGGCGACCACGATGTGAGGGCTGCCCGGGCTACGTCAGCCCCACGGGCTCCTCCGCGGCAGCGGCCCGCAAGGAGAGGACCATGGTCAGCCCGCCTCCGGGGGTGTCCTCGGGTGTGAGGGTGCCGCCCATCGCCTCGGCCAGGCCTCGGGAGAGCGCGAGCCCGAGACCCAGACCGGCGGTGTTGTCGCTGTCGCCCAGGCGCTGGAAGGGTACGAAGATCCGGTCCCGGTCTTCCGGACGCAGGCCCGGCCCCCGGTCGACGACCCTCAACTCGACGCGCGGGCCGAGGGCGCTGGCACTGATCAGCACCCGCTGATGTCCGGGTGAGTGCCGTACGGCATTGACGACCAGGTTGGCGATGACGCGCTCCAGAAGGGGCGGGTCCGCGAGCACGTCGCAGATCTCCGCCAGCCCCTGGGACTCGATCGGCACCGGTGTCGCGGAGAGGGTGTCGAGTGCCAGGGGGAGAACATCGGCGAACGCCGTGGGCTGAAGATGCAACGTCAGGGCACCGGCCCGGAGTCTGCTCATGTCCAGGAGGTTGTCCACCAGGCGGTTGAGCTTGGCGAGCGACTCGTCGGCCGTCGCCAGCAGCTCGTCTCGTTCTTCCACGGAGAAGTCCACGTCCGTGCTGCGTAACGAGCTGATGGCGGCCCGCCCGCCGGCCAGTGGCGTCCGCAGGTCGTGGCTGACCGCGGCGAGCAGCGCCGTACGCATCCGGTCCGCAGCCTTCACCGGCTCGACCTCGGCGGCAGCCTCGGTGAGGCGGGCGTGGTCCAGCGCAGCGGCCAGGTGCGCCGCGAAGGCGGTGAGCACCCGGTGCTCGGAGGCAGGAAGGCTGCGGCCTCGGAGGACGAGCATGCGGTCCGGCCCGGCCGGCACCTTCACCAATCCGTCGCCGCCATCAACCGCTTCGGTCTCCTGATCCGAACGCGGGACGAGTTCAGCGGACTCCATGCCGAAGGTCTCACGGGTGCGCTCCAGGAGGATCGGCACCGCTTGGTCGCCCCGGAGGATGTTCCCGGCCATGGAGGACAGGGTCTCCGCCTCCGCGGTGGCCCTCGCCGCGCGCCGTGCCAGTCGCAGCGAACGGTCGACGAGCGCGGCGACCGTGACGGCGACCACCACGAAGACCGCAAGCGCGAGCGCGTTGTTGGGCTCGGTGATGGTGAATTGGTCGCTCGGCGGGATGAAGGAGTAGTTCAGCAGCAGCGACGCGGTGAGCGAGGCGAGCAGCGCGGAGACCACACCACCGAGGCAGGCCACGCCGATCACGGTGACCAGGAAGAGCAGGGCCTCGCTGGTCAGGTTGAGGGTGCTGCGGGTGTGGGCGAGGACGGCGGTCAGCAAGAGGGGGAGCACGACGCCGGCCAGGGGGCCTGCGACGTGGCGTGCGTGCGGCAGCTGCCGCCCGGGGACGGGCAGCCGGCGTCCGCGGCCGGCCCGTTCGTGGGTGACCATGTGGACGTCGATGTCGCCGGAGAGCTCGACCGTGTCCTCGCCGATACCGCGCGGCGCCAGCAGGCGGGAGAGCCAGCTGCGGCGGCTGGTGCCCAGGACGAGCTGGGTGGCGTTCTCGGCTCGCGCGAAGTCCAGCAGCGCGGTGGGCACATGGTCGCCGACGACCGAGTGGTAGCTGCCGCCCAGGCTTTCGACCAGTTCGCGCTGTTTCGCCAACGCGGCAGGGGAGGCGTCGGCGAGGCCGTCGCTGCGGGCGACATGTACGGCCAGCAGATCGCTGCGCGAGATGGGGGTCCCCCCTGCTCGAACGGAGCTGAGAGCTCGGGGGAGGTCCGCGATGCGTTCGGCCCGGCGGATCAGCGTTTCGCCCTCCGGGCCGCCGGTGAGCGCCACCACGACACGTTCCCGCGTTTCCCACACCGTGCCGATGCCGTGCTCGGAACGGTACTTCTGCAGAGTCTCGTCCACCCGCCCGGCGACCCACAGGAGCGCCAGTTCCCGCAGAGCCGTCAGGTTGCCGACGCGGAAATAGTGCGCGAGCGCGGCATCGACCTTCTCCGCCTGGTAGATGTTGCCGTGCGCCATCCGCCGGCGCAGCGCCTCAGCGGGCATATCGACGAGCTCGATCTGGTGGGCGCGGCGGACGATTTCGTCAGGGACGGTCTCTCGCTGCGGGACGCCGGTGATCTTCTCCACGACGTCATTGAGCGACTCAAGATGCTGGACGTTGACAGTCGTGACCACGTCGATCCCGGCTGCGAGCAGCTCTTCGACGTCCTGCCACCGCTTGGCGTTGCGTCCCCCGGGAACGTTGCTGTGGGCCAGCTCGTCGACGAGAGCCACCTCGGGCCGGCGGGCGAGGACACCGTCGAGATCCAACTCGCTGAAGGTGCCTCCACGGTATGCGCGGCCCGTCCGGGGCAGTATCTCCAGTCCTTCGAGCTTTTCCTCGGTGTGCGGCCGGGCGTGGCACTCGGCGTATGCCACCACTACATCGGTGCCGCGTCGGGCACGTCGACGCCCTTCGTCCAGCATCCGGTAGGTCTTGCCGACCCCGGGCGCTGCCCCAAGGAACACCTTGAGCTTTCCTGGCCGTACGCCTGGCGTATCGGCTGCGACAACCCTCGGCGCCACCGAAAGCCCCTCCCTTACCGGTCCTGCACAGCCCCACGTCGCCTGGTGCTGCGAGGGGGACCTCGGGTGGCCGAGCGGCATAGGTGGTGTTCCATGGTCACATCGGCCCGCCAAGATCGTGGTTGAGCTCGACGATGTTGACGCTTTCCTGACTCCGGAACCCCGGGATGCGGCACTGGATGTGGTGGGCGATCAGCTGCTTGACCTTGGTGGGGGGCGAGGCGGCGGGCCTGCGCCCGAGTTGCTTGCCGATCTCGACGGTCGCGACGGTCTCGACGGTCTCGATGAGCTTGGTCGCACGGTCCGGCCGAAGGGGCCTCAGAGCCAGCCGTTGCGGCGGAATCCGCGGTACATGAGGCAGCAGGCGAGGGCCATGCCGGCGAGGACCAGCGGATAGCCGAAGGTCCAGCGCAGCTCGGGCATGTGGTCGAAGTTCATCCCGTACACGCCGCAGACCATGGTGGGGACGGCGATGATGGCGACCCACGCGCTGATCTTGCGCATGCCGTCGTTCTGAGCGATGGATATCTGGGCCATGTTGGCCTGGAGGATCGAGTTGAGCAGCTCATCGCAGGAGGTGACGTGCTCGTTGACCCGGGCCAGGTGATCGGCGACGTCACGGAAGTACTTCCGGATGTCGGCGTCGATCAGCTGCGTGGGCTGCTCGGCGAGCAGCTGAATGGGCCGGTCCAGCGGTACCACGGCGTGCTTCAGCTCCAGCAGCTCACGCTTGAGCTGGTAGATCCGGCCGGCATCCACGCCACGTCCCCGGTGGTCCGAGAAGACCTCGCTCTCGACCGCATCGATGTCGTCCTGCACGGCGGATATGACGGCCAGGTAGTCATCGACGACATGGTCGGCTATCGCGTGCAGGACGGCGGAGGGGCCCTTGGCCAGATGGCGGGGCAGCGCTTCCAGGCTCTCCCGAAGCGGCCCCAGCGAGCCGTGGCCGCCGTGCCGGACCGTGATCACGAAGTCGGGCCCCGTGAAGACCATGATCTCCCCGGTGTCCACCACCTCGCTGGTCGCGGTGAGACGGCCGTGCTCGACAAAGGTGACGGTCTTGAGGACGGTGAAGAGCGTGTCGTTGTACTTCTCCAGCTTCGGCCGCTGGTGGCCTTGGACGGCATCCTCCACAGCCAGCGGATGCAGGCCGAAGATCTCGGCGATGCCGGAGAACTCCTCCTCCGTCGGCTCGTGCAGACCGATCCACACGAAGCCGCTGCCGGTCTCGCGGACCTGCTCGATTGCCTCACGCGCCGGGCAGTGGCTGATCTGGCGCACACCGTCCACATAGACCGCGCAGTTCACGACGCAGTTGCCCAGCGGGGACCGCGCCGGATGGCTCAGATCCACTCCGCGCGGGTGCGTGCTCGGGAGGCTCACCGCCTTGCGAAGGCTGTGGATCATCGACATCTCGTCTCCTGCCTGGTGGGGTGGCCGCCCAGTATGCCCAGCCCCGGAGCGCCGAGCCGCGGTGGGTGGGCCGGAGACAGGCTCTGGGCGGGGTCTGCGCGCGGTCTCGTGGCGCCCCGAGGAGGCCACGCACCCGCGATCGCCCCGACCCGTTCGGCCGCCATGGCAACCCGCCCGCCGCGGCACCAGCGTGTCAGGGCCGTGCGCAGGCTGTCACGGCTGGAGGGGGATGACGCGGCTCGAAGGGACCCGGAGCAGAGGTCGCGGACACAGTGAACGAGACGTAACGGGCCCCTACGGGGGAGAGCCATGGGCGCCCCTACGGGGGAGAGCCATGGGCCTGAAGCATCAACCTGTGGCCTCCGTCGGCGGTGTTGACAGTGGTGGCGAAGCAAATGACACGGATCGTCGACACCGAGTGTGCCGACGACCTCGCCTGACCCTTACTCACTGATGTGATGGGAATACGGCGTTGGTCTCAATATCTGTACCCCGGGGACGGGATACCGGAGTGCAGATGGTGTGACGAGAGCGCGATGCCTGAAGGTAATTAGTCAAGGCGGGGAAGTGGGAATCCAGAGAGCGACCAGTGGGCACGCTGAGTACACGAAAAACAGCAATTTTCCCTTAACTTTCAGCCTTTTTCGGTTTGATTTCGACTCGCGTGGCGGCGTAGCGTGGGGAGTGGTCCAGCTGGACAGCTGGATGATCATCAGAGATCCAAGGAGGCACGATGGGCTTCCGAAGTGTATTCCCCCGCAGGCACGGCGACGATTGGGACGGCTACGGCCGACGTGGATACGGTCGTGGACGCCGCTATGGGCGCGGTCGTGGACGCGGTCGTGGCCGTGGACGCGGATTTGGCCGAGGCCGTGGATTCGGTCGCGGAGGCCGTTTCTAGCGACCCCACGGGTCAACTTCGAGGCTGGTCCCCACTCGTGAGGGCTGGCCTCGACGGTGCTGCGAGACCAGCGCTGCCGATCGCGCCAATTCCCCCTTCGCACTATCCGTATCGGGGTGCGAATCCGATGCAGCTTCCCATTTGCTGCCCTCGATGAGGGAAGCGTCATCGGCGCAGGCGGTTCATCACCTTGCGCTCGCGCACCATGAACCCTCGTTCGTTGACAGCTCATTGAGTCTACGGATTGCCGTCGGTGGATTGCATTGCACCGCAATTGTCGATTGCCGTGCGTGCGGCGGCGATCACGGATGTCCAGAACAGCAGCCACACCAGCACGACGGCTATATGCGCGACCGTAAGCGTGGCAATCTGTGGCGCGATGGGGCGGCTGGAGGTCAGGAACTGCGGCACCAGGGTGAGGTAGACCGACGCGGTTTTCGGATTGAGGACGTTGGACCAAAGCCCCCGGCCAAATCCTCCGAGTTGAGCCCACGGCAGGCGCCACCGCCTGCGCGTCGTTGGTTTGACGCCTCGACGTAACGGGAGTGCGCCCAAACCTCCAGTTCCCCCAGTCCAGTTCGAGGCAGGCCAGGACGCGAGCCACCTTCTACCGGTTCGCCGAGGCGGGCGGCCACTCCCAGTGCATCCCGGTGTGGTGGACGAACCGGATCCCCACAGAACCCTGTGGTCGTCCAGGGCATTCCTGCGGGGGTGCCGAGGGCTGCGGTGTCTGACAGCGGTGGCTCGGTCACCGCCCAGAACTTCTCGTCAGCGAGCCGCGGCTGCGTATCCGGATCCACCCGCTCCAAGGGTGCGGTGCAACAGGTGGGCGAGATCGGCGTCAGGTGCTGCCCGGACCATCCTTCGTGGTCGCCGTGGTCGCACTGGTGCGGGTGTAGCGCGCCCGCATGGCGTGGCTGGCGGCGGGGCCGGCGGCGAACGCGCCCGCCGCCGTGGTCGACGAAGCCACCCGCCGCCTGGGCGGGATCGACATCCTGATCAACAACCTGGGTGGCTCCGAAGCACCCTCGGGCGGATTCGCGGTCCTCACCGAAGACGGGGGTGGCGAGATCGGCGGTGATGATGTCCGAGGGGGCGATGCCGTCGGGTCGGCTGCGTGCGGTCACGAGTACGGTGGCGCCCGCGTGGGCGCCTCGCCGCCGTCCGCCTGGACCGCGGCCTGCTGCCCGGAATGATCAAAGCCGGCAAGGGCGTCATCATCCATGTCTCGTCGATCCAGCGCCGCATGCCGCTGTGGAACGGCACCCTCGCGTACGCCGCAGCCAAGGCCGCGCTGACCACCTACAGCAAGGGCCTGGCGAACGAGGTCGCTCCACACGGCATCCGCGTCAACACCGTTTCCCCCGGCTTCGTCCAGACCACCGCCGCCGACAACCTTGTCGCACGGATCGCCGAGAGCGCCGGCACCACCCACGAAGCGGCACTCCAGCAGCTGATGGCATCACTGGGCGGCATCCCCCTGGGCCGTCCCAACCGCCCGGAGGAAGTGGCTGAACTGGTCGCCTTCCTCGTCTCTGACCGTGCATCGGCCATCGTCGGCGCCGAGCACGTCATCGACGGCGGCACCACCCCGACCGTATGACTCCTCCACCGTCAGGAACCGCCATGCGCGACAATCACCCCAAGACGTCGCCCCGGACGCCCTGCCCGATGTGATCACCCGCTACCTGAACGCCCACCGCACCCATGACACCGCCACGGCAATCAGCGCCTTCCATCCAGACGCCACTGTGATCGACGAAGGCAAGACCCACGAGGGAACAACAGCGATCGAGACCTGGCTGACCCGTTCCGCCAGCGAGTACACCTACACGCCGCAGCACCGCTGGACGACGGTACGGATCACACGGATCACACGGATCACACGGATCACACGGATCACCAACGGCTACCGCGACGCGGCCGGTTCTGCGGTCGGACCGCGAAGGCAACGTCGTTCCTTTGCCTGTGCAAGTGCTCATGCGTGGTGGCGGGAACCGTCGCTGTGGGACGCCGAAAACACGCGCACACGGCAGTGAAATGGGCAGGGAGAACTCCTGATGTGCAGGCCGGGTTTCGCGCATGCCGGTTTCGCGCCCGCTGAATGCGGGGGGCTTTTTCGGCCGGGCGCGCAGAGTCGGCACGACGTGCTGCGTCGAGCGGTTTGTGCTGTGCGCGACGCACCCGTTACCCCGTTACTCAGTTCGCGGCTGCTCTGATGAAATCGAACTGACGGGCTTTTTCGTCGCAGCGGTAGCTGACCTGCGGTTTACGGCCAAAAGTACGGATTGCCACGTACGTGCTGCGTGCTGATGTGGCATCGAGTGGTCCGCTCTGCGGTGATTGATGAGTCGACGAAAGTAGCTGAAGCGGACATATCTCTTGAAGTGAAGTGACGGGAGGTGGCAGGGGTGCGGAGCGGGCTAGTGGCCGGATACTTCGACTTCCGACACGTGGGGTTGCGACGACCTGGTAGAAATCGAGCGCGGAAAGACGACTCCGTGATTTTCTCGCGCTGCGGCCGGTTTCAGGTCTTTTGGTCTGCGTGGCGGGAGGCCCCAGTTAACCAGGGTCACATGCATGACGGGGGATCAGAAGTGAGCAATCCTTTCGAGTCCGAGAACGCCTCATATCTGGTCATGGTCAACAATGAGAGGCAGTGCTCTCAGCGGCGCGCATTCGCAGAAGCGCGGGTAGGCCGGGTCATGGTCTTCGGTCCTTCCGGGCGGCAGAGGCAGCAGAGGCGGCAGAGGCGGCAGAGCTGTCTTCGCCACGGAACCGTGGAACCGGAGGGCAACGCAGCCGAGTTGACGGACACTCCGGACTGCGATGCAGCCAAGTTGACGGTCACTCCGGACTGCCATGCCCAGGCGCTCCGCGGCGCGCTGCTGACCGCCTCGACCTGGGGATTCCTCCGCTCGGAGGGGTGCTCCGAGTGGAGAGCAGCATCGAGGTGAACTCAGGTCTCGGGGCCGCGACGAGCGATGTCACGGTAGCCCTCCGCGCCGTGCTCGACGCCTTCGGTCGGGAACTCGACCACTCGCGCCTGCGCCGGCCGGCCGTTCGGGCCCCCTTGACGCGGCCAGGCCGGGACACCCGGCCACGGCGGCATCCGACGTGAACGCCGTATGCGCCGGCGTTGTTATGCCCTCGGCGCCACGGATGGTCTTCTGCGGGCCGGGCCGAGCCGGGCCGAGCCGAACCGCCGCGCCTTCGTCGTCGACGCCGGACACCGACGCGGGCCCGAGCTACGCGGCTCAGGTCGTCCGAAGCCCCTGGCCGAGGACCGCATGTCCCGCCACCGCCCTCTCAGCGACCAGGAGGACACTCACGTGACCGGCCAGACGCGCACCACACGGTCCATGCTCTCCCGGGGGCTCTCGATCCTGAACTGCTTCCGCCCAGGGGACTTTGAGCTGGCCCTGTCCGAACTCGCGCGCCGTGCCGACCTGCCCAAGCCGACCGCCCACCGCTTGATAGCCGAACTCGTCGACGCGGGCATGCTGGAGCGCGGGGACCGGGGCCTGCGCCTCGGGCTCAGCCTGTTCACGCTGGGCACGCGCGTGCCCCGTCAACGCATGCTGAGCCAACTGGCGCATCCGCATCTGAAGCGGATGCATGACCTCACCCGGCAGAGCGCGTTCCTGTTCCTCCCGAACGGTCTGGAACCGGTCATGGCGGGAGCGGTGCTGGGCGGCCGGGGGACCGACCCCGGCGCCGGCTCCCCGGCGGAGAGCGAGGCGGCGGCGTGCGCGGTGGCGAAGCTTCTCCGGGTCCACTGTGCCCGGCTCGCCTCCTCCGGCACCGGCCGTGTCGAGTGGCGCGGACCTCGCCGGGCTGCCCGTGAGCCGTCGGCAGAGGAGCTGGCCCGCGTCGCGGAACAGGGCTTCGCGATCGCGCGCTGCGGACCGGAGACGGTGGCGGTCGCCGCGCCCGTGCTGGACGCTTCCGATGCCCTGATCGCCGCGCTCGCCGTCGCGGGCGCCCCGGAGCGGACACACCCGGTCCGGACGGCCGCGCACCTCCGGGCCGCCGGAGTGCGGCTCGCGCGCGCCCTGCGGAGCGCCTCCGGTCCGGTTCCCGCGCGGTGAACCGCCGATCCGTGCGCCGTCGGCTCCTGTCCGTCATCCGGCAACGGCCCGGCCGTGGGCGGCCGGCACCCTGCGACACCACCCGGGACACCCATGTGGTGGTCAAGCCGGACGGTGTCAGCCGCGGGCTGGCCCCGGAGGTGGTCCGGGCGTTGCGGCAGGCCGGACTGACCGTCGAACCCGTCGGCCATCTCCAGCTGACCAGGGCCCAGGCCGAGCGCTGGTACCCGGAGAAGCTGAACGAGCCGGACGGCACCCTCACGCTCGCCTACCTCTGTGAGGGGCCCATGCTGCTGCTGGCCGTCGTCGGGGACGACGCGCTGCGCCGGACGCGCCTCGTGAAGAAGGACATCCGACGCAGGTTCGGCGCGGACGAGCGGCGCAATGTCGCCCACTGCCCGGAGACCCGCGGCGAACGGGACCACGAGCGGGGCGTGTTCGGTCCCCTCGTACGGCCGTGCCGGTAGGGGGCCGCATCGGCCGCCCCCACCCGGCCCGTGCCGGAGCCCGCCCGGCCGTTCACCCACGGTGGAAGACGACCTGGGCCGAAAGCCGCTCCAGCCCACCCGCCCGGTCGCGCACCCGCTCCACGGCGTGCCAGCTGTCCTCGCCCCGTACGAGGAGGACTCCGGTGTTGGCGTGGGGAGGGACCCGCCGCGCCACATCGTCACCGGACGAGGAAGCCAGCAGCAGCAGATCACCGCCCCGCCCCGCGGGCCACGCCTCGTTGAAGTACAGGACGTGGGTGACCAGTTTCTCCGGCTTGTCGACATGCGGGTCCAGCCAGCAACTCGCGGCGTACCGCCAGGCGTTCACCTCGACGGGCGCGTCGCCGACCGGCAGGCCCGTCAGCTCGGCGACGGCCGCACGGTAGGCCGGCCCCGTGACCTCGGAGACCAGGCGCCGCCAGGGTCCGGCGAGCCCGGCGACGCCGGCCTCTCCGTCCTCCACAGGGTGCAGTTGGCGGTGGTACATCGCGTACGACTTGTCCAGGCCCGTGCGGGTGACCATCCGGAACCCGTCCCGGGGAAACGTCTCGCGCAGCGCCTTCGCGTCGGCGGGAGCGAACATGTCCTGCACGTGGTACCAGCGGAACGGGGCGTCCTCGGCCGTCGTCCGGTCGAAGGAGACCAGCGGTGTGCTCAACGGACCTCCCCGGCACGCAACGGCGCGGGGGCCCGGGGCGCCAGTTCCGTCTCCACGTCGAAGAGGAAATGCTGAAGCTCGGCCGCCCCCACCGCGTAATGGCAGTAGTCACGCCGGATCCGCTCCAGCGCGGCCTGTGCCGTCGTCTCTCCCAGGATCACGTCCAGGCAGGACAGCACGGTCCCGGTGCGTCCGTGTCCGCCGAAGCAGGCCACCTCCACCGTGGCGCCGTTCGCCAGCGCCGTCGCGGCCTCCTTGATCCGTCTCACCAGCAGCGACCTCTCCACCGGGGCTTCCAGCGTGGGCCAGTACACGAAGTACGGAGTGCGGGCGTCCGTCTCGCCGCGCCAGCGTTCGTCGAGATAGAGGCCGATGTCGGCCGGTTCGGCGTACGGTGCGTGCCGGCGGCGCTCCTCACTGTCCAGCGAGGTCCCCCATACCTCGTACGCGCCGACACGGTAACGGGTCCTCCAGTGACGGTCCTTCATGACGTCCTCATGTCTTCCCTCTCGTCCTGTACCGGCGCGCGCCGGCCGGCGCCCGTCCCCGGGATCCAGTAGCCGGCCGTGTGGTACTCATCCGGGCCGAAGGCCGTCTTGAAACGGGTCACCGACGTGCCGGGGTAGGTGTCTCCCATGTGGAGCGCCCGTGCGCCGCGCGCGCAGGCGTCCTTGATGACCAGATGCAGCAGGTAGGGCGCGGCGTAAGTGGGCGCGGACCGGGCCTTGTCCATGGCCCCCTGCCAGTAGACGACGTATGGCCCCTGGTAGAGCGCCACCACCGCCGCGGCCGCCTGACCGCCGTGGCGCGCCAGCCACACACGGCAGTGCCCGCCCAAGTGGTCGGCGACGGCGGTGAACTTCGTCAGCGGGTTCTTCGCTCGCACCCGCCGGCGCAGTTCCCCCGCCGGCTCGTCCGACTGGTGGTCCCAGCGGTCGAGCGACAGCTCGAAGAGCCGGTCGAACTCCGGGAGGAGCCGCCCCGAGCCGTCGTGTTCGACCGTGAGCCCGGCCCGTTCGGCTCGCCGCACAGCGGAGCGCAGCTGGCCCCGGAAGCGGTGGCGCCAGACGTGGTCGAAGCCGTCTTCGAGGTTCAGGATCTGCATCATCCGCGGATTGCGCCGGGTGCCCGGTGGAACCAGCGCCTCCCACAGCGCTGTCGACGCGGGAGACGGACGCAGGTAGACCCGGTCCGCAGGCAGGGAGGCCAGGTCACGCAGCACGGCCCGCGCGCGGTCGGGAGTGACCGCGGCGGGAGCCCCGAGCACACCGCCCACACCCCACCCCACCGGCCACGACGCATACTCCGCACCCGTCCCGGCCGCGGACCGCACCAGTGGCACCAACAGCCTGGTGCCGCCGGGCCAGGTGTAGAGGCGCGTCGCGTCCCGCCAGCCGTGCGCGCACACGGCCGACCGCCATCCCGGCGTCTGGCTCGGCAGCGCGTCCTGGCCGGCCTCGGTGAGGATGTCGTGCCACTCGTGATCCGACACCGGCGTCCGCACCCGGACGCCGTCCCCGGGTGCGCGGGCGCTCATCGACGGCCCTCCGGCAGGTCGCCGGCGCCGGCCGGGTGCCGGGGACGCACGGGCGCGGGCACGGCCAGCAGCTCGCGGACCTGTGCCACGTCGTCCGCCGCCACGCCCAGCGCCAACAGCGCTTCCTCGATGCTGCCATGACGAACCGTCACCTCGGTCAGCCAACGCTCCATCGTCAACGGGGAGGTACGCAGCCGGGAGAGGTACTCCTCACGGGTGTGGCCGCGCCGGAGCCACTTGTCCGTGAAACGGTCGGCCTTGGCGAGCAGGTCGGCCATGCCGGCGGCGTAGTCGGCGGTGATCTCGTGCCGGGAGGCGCCGACCAGCGCCAGCACGGCGGCCACGACCACACCGGTGCGGTCCTTGCCGAAATGGCAGCTCAGCAGGAATGGACGGTCCGCTGCCCCGGAGAGCTCCCGGAACAGGAAGCGCCAGCTCCCGGGGGCCGCTCCGGTCAGGATGCCGTGCAGGTAACGCGTACGGTCGGCGACGCCGGGCTGCCGCGCGGCGATGGTGTCCCGCGGATAGCCGGTGAGCGGTACGCGCAGCCAGCGCACGCCGTGGGCGAGCAGTCCGCGCGGAGGCCCGTAGCGTTCCACCTCGGAATCCGAGCGGAGGTCCAGTACCGAGGCCAGGCCGTGCTGTGCCACGAGCACACCGGCCTCGTCCGCCGTGAACGCGGTGAGGTCACCGGACCGGTGCAGAATGCCGGGCCGCAGACCGGAAGCTCGCGGCATGCGGTAATTGATTCCGGGTGCGGCGGACACGGCGCTCACCGCGCCCGGCCTGGCAGGGCGAGCGCCGCGGTGACCTCGCCCCAGAACCGCGGGAAGTCGGCGTTGACGTCCGGACCGTAGCGGACCCTGATGCACGGCAGGGCACCGAGCGCGGCGAGGACGTCCGCGCGGACCGCGGGCTCGGGGTGCGGACGTGGCAGCAGACCGAGGTAGTCGGTGTAATGCCGCAGGTCCGGCCCGGACAGCAGGGCGCCGTCGAGCGCCTCCGCCCGGTCGGTGACGGGCTCGATCGTCCAGCCCCTGACATTTCCGTCCGCCCGCGGCAACACGATGCCCGCCGGGCGGGCGTCCGTGGCCACGGCGGCTCCGGTCAGCGAAGTGAACTCGTCCAGATCCGCGAAGACCCGCTTCCTGCCCTCGGGCGCGGTGCTCCACGCGGCGTCGGCGGACACCCGTGGAGTGCCGGAACCGTGGCGCCGCAGCGACGCGCGCGCGAAGGCACCGCGGGCCGGATGGCCGGCGAGCAGGGCCGTGGCGATGCCGATGCGTTTCGGCCAGCCCCGCAGGACCGGCGGGACACCGGTCCGCTGCGCCCAGGCGACGAGGGTGTCGTCGGACACGAAGTCCGCGCCGCACAGCGTGACGGCGAGGAAGGCCAGCGACGACTTGCCCCGGTGCCTGGGCCCCAGCATCACCACCGAGGAACCCTTCACGGCCACGGCCGATCCGTGCAGGAACACCGCCCCACGACCGGTGAGCTGCGCGCCGAGGAGCGTGCCCAGAAACCGGACGACGGCCCGTACGGAGGCGGGCCCCGCGTCCGGCGCCTCGGCGGACACCGCTCCTGTGCGCGGTGTGGCGGTGACGACGAGGGGTGCGCTGTCGGCCTCGCCGTCGCGCAGGAGCACGGTGCGGTCGGCGGAGCGCTCCAGAACGACGAAGCGCGGCCCGTCCGGGTGCACCAGCAACTGCGGGGCGGTGCCCAGTTCCTGTGGGCCGGGCAGGGGGGTCCGCGTCGTCACCGTCAGGCGCGGTGCCGTCGGGGACACGGTGTCGCTCACCTCGAACAGGGGGTGCACCAGGGCACGGACGGCCGCTCGGAGCCCGGGCAGCGCACTGTGCACGGTCAGTTCCGCCGGTGGAAGAGCGAGCCGGAACGACTCGGCGGCCGGAAGCGGGCGCGCGGGACGGGAGCCGGTCTGTGCGGATGCGGCGGTGACGGCCATGGGCCTCCTTCGTCGGGGGCGTGGAGGCACGAAGGCTCCGCGGGTCCTGACGGTGTGATGGTGGCCGACCCGACGGGGCTGGAGAAGGCGGTGTTCCCCCACGTGGAACGGTGATCTGCGCGGTTCGCCGTTTCGTTCCGCTCGGTGGAACGCCGGAGGGGCCCCGAACGGTGCGGTAGTACGGACAGGACCGGTGGCAGGGACAGGGCCCGGCGGCGCGGACAGAGCCTGGTGGCAGGGCCAGGGCCTCGGGTGGCACGGACAGAGCCCGGCGGCGCGGACAGAGCCCGGTGGCACGGATAGAACCTGGTGGCAGGGACAGGGCCCGGTGGCACGGATAGGGTGCGGTGCGTGATCGAGATCGTGGAATACCGCGATGCCTGGCCAGAGCTCTTCGCGGAGTTGGGCGGCCGCTTGCGGGCCGGGCTCGGGGACGTCGCACTGCGTATCGACCACATCGGCTCGACCGCGGTGCCGGGGCTGAGGGCGAAGCCCGTGATCGACATCCAGGTGTCCGTCGGCGCGTTCGAACCCGCCGCCTTCCGCGCACCGCTGGAGGCGGCGGGGTTCGGGTTCCGCGCGGGCAACCCCGACCTCACCAAGCGGTACTTCCGAGAGACGTCCGGCCCCCGCACCCATGTGCACGTCCGGCGGGCGGGCAGCTTCGCGGAGCAGTTCTGCCTGCTGCTGCGCGACTATCTCCGGGACAGTCCCGCGGAAGTGGAGCTGTACGGAGCGCGGAAGGCCCTGCTGACCGAGCAGTACGGCATGGACCGGCGCGCCTACACCGCGGAGAAGTCCTCGGTGGTGTGGGAGCTGATGCGCCGAGCCGATGCGTGGGGGCAGGAACGCGGATGGCAGCCCGGCCCGAGCGATGCCTGACCGGTGCTGTCAGGCGCCCGGACCGCCCCACCCGGTGTCGTGGCTGAGTGGTGTCGTGACCACCGTGAGGAACACGATGGCGGCCGTGACGGCCGCACCGGGGCCCGTCGGCATTGGGTCGGCCAGGGTAAGCGCCGTGGCCGAGAGCACCAGGGCGTACAGCACGGGCAGTCGGGCGCGCACGCCGTCGGCCGCGGCGCGGCGCGCGGTCCGGGCCGTGGCCGTCGCCACGCGCGCGGAGAACTCCGTGTGGCGCAGCAGGAGCAGCGGGACGAGCGCCGCCCCGGACGGGCCGGTCCAGGAGTCCTCCGTGGCGGTGCGCACGATACGGCGCACCGCGCGGGCCGCTTCGGCGTCCGCGCCGCTGAGGGCCGGCGCGGCGGGGGCCGGCCCGGTACGGCACAGCGGCAGGAAGGCCAACGGCAGCACCGGGTGCACGGCGAATGCCACCCCCAGGCGTACGGCACGGTCCACGGTATGACGGACCGTTGACGGCGGGGGACCGGCGAGTGCCTGCCCCGGCGTTCGTACGGCGGCGGCGCGGGTGCCCGTCCAGCGGCCCACGACGCCGGCGCAGCAGAACGCGACGGCCGCGCCGTACAACGGCGGTTCCAGGGCCCCGCCGGTCCGCGCCGCGTGCGCCAGCAGGCCCACGGCAGCACCCAGCAGGGCGGCCGTCGCGCCCAACAGCCCCGCGACCAGCTTCATGGGACAGGCGCGCTTCACTACGCGGCTCCGTCGGGTACGGCCTCGTCGGGCGTGGCTCCGTCGGGTACGGCCTCGTCGGGCGTGGCTCCGTCGGGTACGGCCTCGTCGGGCGTGGCTCCGTCGGGTACGGCCTCGTCGGGCGTGACGTCCTCGGGTACGGCCTCGTCGGACGGGACCCCGTCGGGCTCGGCAGACACCCGCACCCGGACACCGGTGTGGGAACTCCAGTCGGCCAGTACCGCAGCCAGGAAGGGGTCGGGCTCCCTGGGCAGCAGTACCTCTGTCGCACCCAGTTCGAGGAGGGCACTGACCCGCGCGGCGGCGATCCTCCGCCACGTCTCCTCGTCCAGGTCGACACCGCCCGAGAACTCGGCGGACGGCACGGTGCGCCAGCCGTGCGGCAGGGACTGTGCGAGATCTTCCAGGTGGCACAGCCGTACGGTGCGGGGAAGCTGTTCCGGTACGGAATCGTCCGGGCCGAGCGCGCCCAGGTGCACGTTCTCGGCGAGGCCGGCGAAGCCCAGGCGGCTGGGCCGCACCGGGACGACGACGAGCCCGGCGGGCGCGGCCCCTGGCTCCCCGCCGTCCGGTACCGCCGCCCGCTCGACCTCCCGCAGATGACGCCGCGTCACCCGCCAGTGCCGTACGGCCGTCAGGTCCACCGCCGTCAGACCGTACAGAACGCGGGCGAGCAGGAGCGCGGCCGCACACAGACCCACGGCGGCGTCCGGACGGCGTGCCGCGGCGAGCACCGGTAGCAGCGCGGCAATGGCGGCGAGCACACCGATGAGCACGGTGACGGTCCGCGCCTCGTGACGGCGGGCATCCCAGCCGGCCCGCCCGGTGCCCCCCGCGCGCAGCCCGCGAGGCCGCACCACCAGACCGAGCGCGAGCGCGACACACAGGCCCGGACCGACCGCCAGAGAGGGATCCACAACGGCGAGTGCCGCGCACAGACTTGCCGGTGTCAGCAGGGAGTTGGCGAGCTGGGCGAGGACGGCGACGGCCGCACCCGGCTTCGGCTCCCAGCGGATCGCTACGCCCGCCGCGGCGTACAGGTGGTCCCGCAGCGGTCCGGGGTCCGGGTGGCCGGGGGCCGCGCCCAGCCGCTGCACGGCGCCCAGCAGCCTGACGCGGGCGGCCCGGTCCCGGGCGCGGGCGGTGGGGGCCAGCGCGGCGGTGCCCAGGGCGGCCCCGGCCTGGTACAGCAGCCAGCATCCGATGAGCCACCAGAGCACGGCGGATGGTGGGCGGACGAGCAGCAGGACGCCCGTCGCGCACCCGGCGCCGCGCAGGACGGCGCCGCCGATGACTCCCAGCGGCCCCCACATACCGGTCACGGGCCCGCGGCACGACGGCCGGACGGAGGGGCACCGGGCGCCTCCGCCAGGACGCGGTCCAGGGCCTCCTCGGCTCGGTGACGGACCGGATCCCAGGCAAGGGCGGTCCGGGCCACTTCTTCGGCAAGGGCGGTCCGGGTCACTTCTTCGGCAAGGGCGGACGGGGCCACCTCGTCGACAAGGGCGGACCGGGCCACCTCGTCGACAAGGCCGGCGACGCCCCGCACCCCGGCGGGACCGCCCGGGGCCGGCCACACCAGGCAGCCGGCATCGGAGGGGAGCGAGTGCGCCCGGACGGCCGCGGCCGTCACCTCGGGGGCGACCGCCCGCGCCACGGGCACGTCGCCCGCCGCCGGGGACAGGACGACCAGCCTGCCGAGCGGGGCGCAGTCGGCGGTGCGGACGTCCAGGACGCGCTCCGACTCCGCAGGGGTGAAGACCACTTTGGCCGGTGTCAGTGGCAGGTCGGCCACCCGGCAGCAGCCGTCACCGTGGCGCAGCAGAGCGGCGTCGCGCACCCGGTTCGCCAGACCCAGCCCTTCCAGCGTGCCCCAGTGGAAGCGGGGCAACAGCCCGGACCCCACGGCCCACCAGCCACCAGGACCCGGTACCAGCAGGGTCCGGTCGCCGCTCACGAAGCGGCCACCGGCCCGGGCGAGACGCAGGGCGAGCGTGCTCTTGCCCGTACCGGAGTCGCCGAGGAACACGACGGCCCGTCCGTCCCGGCCGGTCACGGCGGACGCGTGCACCGTCATGCCCCCGAGGGCCGCGAGCGCGGCGGCCACCAGGGCCCGCAGCACGATGTCCCCGGTCCGCGCGCGCTGACCGGTACCGCTGCCGTCGTCGTGCAGGATCGTCCACCGCCCGTCATGACGGGCGACGGCATGCCGGGGGAGCGCCGGCTCCGTCGCGTCCGCTGGCCGGTTGCCGCAGCACAGCCACGTCCCGTCCGGGGCCCGCCGGTAGTTCTCCTCACGCAGCCGCTGGGCGGGCCCTGATGCCACCTGCTCCAGCCGGTCCAGCGCTGCCGGGTCCCGCGTCGAACGCACACCGAGGCGGATGCGGCCGTACGAGGGCCAGACCGAGGGCGTGGTCGTCATGAGCTGCGCCGCGACCCGTGCGGTCTCGGCGTCGTCGCCGGCCGTGTACGACCAGGCCACCGGCCCCCACTGGGCGGACGCCGTCCGGCGGTCGGGCGGTTCGGTCGTCATGTCAGGCGGCCTCCGCCCGGCGTGCGGTGAGCAGCGAGGGCAGCAGCCGACCGCCCAGGTATTCCTCCCGGGCGGTGGTGAGTGTGCGGCGGATGAGTTCCACCGGCTCCTCGCCGTAGATGCGGACCACGCTCCCGTGGAACAGCCGCACCACTTTCAGCCGGTCCGCCAGCAGCGAGACGGCCCACTCCCGCAGATCCCTGCGGACCACCCCGGTGAACCCGGCCTCGCGCAACTGCCGCAGCCGGTCCGGCAGGGACGTGACGAAGAAGACGTCCGGCGGGTGCACCTCATGGAAGGCAGCGGACGGTTCGCGGCCCGGCGGCGCCACGCTCACTTCCTCGGTGACCACGAGCAGACCCCCAGGGCGCAGCAGCCGGGCCGCCTCCCGCAGTACCGCACCGGGCCGCGGGAAGTGCGGCATCGAACCGGTCACGACGACGACATCGAGCGCCCCGTCGGGCAGGGGCACCTTGGATGCGTCGGCGCAGATCTCGGTCACGTCGGAGCGTCCCTGAGCGGCGGTGATGCGCCGGCTGACCGCACAGTGCTCGGGGACCAGATCGATGCCGTACATCCGTGCCACGCCTCCGCCGCCGGTGGTGAGCGCGTCCGCCATGTACCGCAGCGCGCCGCCGAAGCCGCTGCCCAGTTCCCCCACGGTCAGTACGTCGTCCGGGAACGTGTCGCGGACGAGGCGGGTGACGAGATCGCAGCCCTGCGGGCCGAAGTGGCCCATCTGGTCCAGGCCCAGCAGTCCCTTGGGGCCGCTCTCCCCGGTGAACTCGACGATGGAGGCTTCCGTCCGCTCCCAGTCGTGCAGGGCGGGGAAGAGCTCCCGGTGGTAGCGGTGCTGCACCCGGGTCTGCTCGGTGTCGCCGTGGCGGCCGTGTGCCGGGGTCACCATGTCGCGCGCTCCTCGGACACGAAGTGCAGGAGCAGCACGCGCCGGTCCTGCTCCGCCCCGTCGGCGACCGGCATCACGGTGTGCCACGAGTCGGGTGAGGGGACCAGCAGGACCGAGTCGGTCAGTCCCGGCAGGACCTCGGCGGCGACATCGTCCACGGCGGGGGAGCGCAGGATGCGCAGCGCTCCGCTCCATTCCGGGCGCCAGCCCTCGTTGAAGTACCAGGTCTGCGTGACGATCTTGTCGGCGCGGTCGGTGTGCGGGTCGATCCACGACCCGGAGCCGTACCGTACGGCGCGCACCTCCAGGGCACAGCCGTCGAGGTTCCGGCCGGTGGCTTCGGCGACCGCCGCGCGGTAGCCGTCGTCCAGCAGGGACGCGACCAGGCCCTGCCAGAGCGGCGTCAGCCGGCGCATGCCCTCGGGCAGAGGGACGCCGCCTCGGACCAGTGTCAGGTTCCATGTGCGGTACCCCTTGCCGGCGGCGGTGCCGCCCGCCCGCTCGGTGAGGGCGAACCCCTCGGAGGGGAACTCCGCGGCGAGACGGCGTCGGACGGACTCCCCGGGCAGGGAGTCCGTCACCAGCCCCCAGGCGAAGGGCTCGCGAGCCATGGTCGTGCGGGCGATGGCGTCCCGGTCGAGCACTGCGGTGGCCGTCATGCGGTCTTTCCCGTCTCGCCCGTCTCTCCTGTCTGTCCCAACTCTCCCGTCCGTCCCAACTCTCCCGTCCGTCCCAACTCTCCCGTCCGTCCCAACTCTCCTGTCTCTTCCGGCACTTCGATGCGTGCTCCCAGCGCGGCGAGCTTGGCGGGCAGGTCTTCGTAGCCGCGCGCCAGGTGGCCGACGCCGTGCAGCTGGTGCGGGGCGCCGGTCCCCAGCGCGGCGAGGAGCAGGGTGGCGGCCGCCCGCAGGTCACCGGCCAGCAGGGGACCGGGGGACGGCTTCAGGGGACCGGGGGAGATGCGCAGCTCGTTTCCGGCCCGGTCGAGCACGGCGCCCATACCGCGCAGGCCCTCCGCATAGCCGAACCGGTTCTCCCATACGCCGTCCGTCAGCCGTGACGGTGCGTCCGCGCCCAGCAGCATCAGCGCGAACAACGGACCGGCGTCGCTGTACACATGGTGCGAAGCGGCCAGGACGTCGGTGCCCCGCAGGCACTCCGGCGGCCTGATCCGCAGTAAGGACCCCTCCCAGCTCAGTGGCACGCCCATCGCGGCGAGGCATGCCAGCTCCGGGGCGAGACCCGAGCGGACCACATCGGGCCGCTGGAGCGTCAGGTCCAGCTCGCGGCGCAGATGGACCGCCCACGCGATGAACGTGACGATCTCCATCAGGTCGGAGGGCAGCGTGATGTCCGCACCGCCCAGCGGGCCCCTCAGACCCTCCACCGTGATCCGCTCCCGGGACACCTCGACCCGCGCTCCGGCCCGGCCCAGCACCCGCGCCAGCTCCAGCGCGTCGGGCTTGGGGTACGGGTTGTCCAGCACCGTCGTTCCTCGTGCGGTGACCGCAGCGAGCAGCGCCGTCTTGGTCGCACCCGAGTAGTGCGGACCGGTGGGAGTCCCCGTGCGGGGCTCCGGCTCCGCGAAGTCCGCGAGGTCGATCCGGGCGCCCCGCAGCCCGCCCCGGGGCGCCGTGGCGCGGAACCCTTCAGCGCTTACTTCGCACACGGCACCGAACCGCTCCAGGACCGCGGCTATGTGGGACAGCGGACGGGAGCCCTGCGTCCCACCCCCGATCGCACAGCCGCCGTGCCGGCCGGAACTCACCTCGCCGCGCGTCGCGAGCACCGTGGGCAGCAGGTACACACCGCCGTGGATGCCGGCACTCCAGTGCGTCGGAATGCCGGCTCCGTTGAGGCCGGACGCATCGACGGTGACGCGGGGCCCGTCATCGTCCACCGTGGCACCGAGATGCCGCAGCATCGCGGAGAGCAGCCTGCGGTCCTCGATCCAGGGGGCGTTGGCGAGGCGCCACGGGCGGTCGGAGAGGCAGGCGGCGGCCAGGCTCGGCACGAGCAGGTGCTTGAAGCCGCCCGGGGTGAGCGTGGGGCGCGGGACGGCCGGTCCTCCGCGGACGGTCCAGTGCGCCGCCGGTGCGGTGGGCGTGCGGTGGTCGTCGGGCCGGCCGCCGTCCACGACGGCCACGGCGGATGGGGTGTTCGGCACGCGGCTGCTCCTTGGGATGTGGTCAGCCGGGCGGCGTCACCCGGCGGTGTGTGCCGTCCCGCCCTCGGTGAGGCCGCCCGGATGACCGAGGACCAGCACGAGGAACCACGGCTTGCGCGACAACTTGTCGAACCTCTTCCCGAACTCCTCCCGCCGGGCCGGGTCGGCCCGCGGTTCGTACAGCTCACGCAGGACGAGCCCGGCGCGGTGCACATCGGAGACCATGCTGCCGAGCGGGCGCCGGAAGAACCGGACGACCGGGGTGGGCGGTCCGAAGCCGGCCCACTCGTCCTGCAGTTCCTCGATGCGGAAGTAGTCGCCGCTGGGGGACATCTCGAAGTCGTTCAGCGGATGGTGTGTGGAGAGCACCACGGTGCCCCCTGGCGCGAGGACCCGGCGGAACTCGGACAGCGCCGGGACCCAGTCCTCCAGATAATGCAGGGTGAGCGAGGACACCACCACGTCGACGGATGCATCGGCCAGGAAGTCCAGCGGCTCGCGCAGATCGTGCACCCGCACCTCGGCCCGGTCGCCCAGCCGCTCGCCGGCCAGCTTCACCAGGGTGGGACTCGCGTCCAGCGCGACGACCCGCGCCGCCCCCTGGTCCACCAGCCAGCGCGTCAGCTGTCCGCCCGCGCATCCGGCCTCCAGCACCCGCCGCCCCGCGAGCGGAGGGCACTTGCTCTGCACCGCGGGACGGTCCAGCAGCGTGTTGTAGATGTTGTCCGCACTGCCCCGGTCGTACTGGACGGCGAATTCCTCGTAGCTCCGGTCGCGAGCCATGGTTGCTCCACTCCTCATCGCACTCGGCAATGGTCGGGCACCGGTGCCCGGCCCTCCGCGTGCCGTGCCGTGGCGGCCCCCTCGGCGCCGGTCTCCGGGCCGGTGGCCGGACCGGCGGCCGGGTCGGCGGAGGCGCCGTCCTCCGGCAACCTATCGCGGGCTCCGGGCCCGGCGTCGGACGTGTTTCGTGCGGCGGAACGGAATTCGTCGGGCACCGCCGCGCAGGTCGCGTCCAGGATGCCCAACGCCTCCTCGGCCTCCTCGTCGGTGGCCACCAGCGGCGGGAGCAGGCGGATCACCTCCGGCTGTCCCAGGCACGGGGACACCACGAGCCCGCGCCGGCTCAGTTCGAGCAGGACGTCACCGGCCGCACCACCCGGGCCGAACTCGACGCCCCACAGCAGCCCTTGGCCGCGGACCCCGGTGACCAGCCCGGCGTGACGGCGCGCGATCCGGCGGAGCCCGTCCGCCATGAGGCCCGCAAGCCGCTCGCCCCGGGGCGCGAGGACCTCCACCGCACGCAGTGCGGCGCTTCCCGCGGCGGTCGCGAGGGGGTGGCCCGAGAACGTCGTGGTGTGCACGAACGGGTCGGTGGCCAGCGGCCGGTACAGCTCCTCGGTCGCCACCAGCGCGGACAGTGGCTGGACACCGCCGCCCAGCGCCTTGCCGAACAGCACCGCGTCGGGCCGCAGCCCGGCGGCGACACTCAGCGCCCGCTCCCCGCACCGCCGCAGGCCCGTCTGGACCTCGTCGGCGATCACGAACGCCCCGTGCTCACGGGCGGCAGCGGTGAGGGCGGCCAGGAACGCCGGCGGCAGTGCCCGGACGCCGCCCTCGCCCTGGACCGGTTCCACGATCACTGCGGCGACGTCCCCTTCCCCGAAGGCTGCGGGCACCGCTTCGGGGTCGGCGGGGAGGTGCGTCACCCCGCCGAGCAGCGGCTCCAGGGACTGGCGGTAGCGCCGGTTCCAGGTGGCGGCGAGCGCCCCCAGCGACTTTCCGTGGTAGGCGCCCTCGACGGCGATGACCCTGGTCCGGCCGGTGGCCAGCCGGGCCAGCTTGAGCGCGGCCTCCACCGCGTCGGAACCGTTGAGACCCAGCCACACCCTGGTCAGGCGACCGGGGTCGGTGTACTCGACCAGCTCGGCCGCGAACCCGGCCGTCGTGCCGTTCGCCAGGACGCGCGTGGAGACCGGCATCGTCTCCAGTTCCCCGCGGACCGCACGCAGCACATCCGGATGCCGGCGGCCGAGCAGAGTGACCGCGTAACTGCCGAAGTCCAGTGCGGACCGCCCGTCCGAGAGGACGATCCTGGCCCCGTCTCCGTGGGACTCGACCGCCCCCGCGCCGTTCATGCCGTAGACGAGGGCCAGCCCCGGTGAAAGGTGCGCCCGCACCCGGCCCAGCACGGCGCGTGCGTCCGGGCCCGCCCCCGCCCGCTCCGGTGCCGCACTCACGCGCGCCCGCCTCCCGCCGGCACAGCTTCGGTGGCCGCGGGGTCCGGCGCGCCGTCACCGAGCGAGCCGGGGATCTGGACGAACCACTGGTGCACCGCTGTCGTCGCGTAGCCGCCGGACGGCAGAAAGAAGGAGAGGGTGCAGGCGAAGTGGCCCGGGTGCAGAGGATCGGGCTCGACGCGGTGAACCGAGAGGTGCGTCTGCAGCACGGTCGGGCGTGCGGCGGTGCTGCGGACGCACACCCCGTCCGTCCAGCGGTAGCGCACGTAGTCCAGCTCCGGGCAGCGCGCCGCGAGGGCGAGCACGGCCCGGCGCGTGGTTGCGAAGGCGTAGGGCAGGCCCTCTCGCTCGACGTGGGCCACCTCCGCGCCTGCCGGCTCCCGGAGCAGCTCCCGCACCTGCGCATTCCACTCGAACGAGGCGTGCGCGCACCGGTAGAAGACGGGGACGCGAGGATCCAGACGCTTCCAGAAATCGCGAGCAGGCCCCTGGTACTCCAGCGCCTGCGCACCCTCGGCGGACCCGGAGCGGCGCAGCAGATCCAGCGCCGTGTCCTCGTCGCCGGCGAGCAGGGCCCCGCCGATCAGATGGGTCTGCTTCGGCCCGCCCGGCACGCCGAAGCGCTGTGTGTCGTAGTAGTTGACGAAGTAGAGGGTGTGCCGTCGCGGGCCCTCGGCCAGGGCCGTGGCCGAGGGCCCGTCCACACCCCGGACGACCAGCCGGAAACAGTTGCCGTCCAGCTCTCCGGTCCGCAGCGCCGTGGCGCCGGTCCCATGCGGTGTGACCTGCCACTCCCGGTCCTTGCCCTCGGAACGGCCGCGGGCGTTGGCGCGTTCGACGTCACCGGACGACAGCGCGGCGCGCACCGAGACGAACTGCTCCGTGATGCCGTCCTCGTCCTTCAGCCCGGCCGCTGCCACGTCCTGCACCTCCACGCCGAACGCCTCGGAGAGCGCGCCGAGCGCCTCATGAGTGGTCAGGCCGCGCTTCCACAGCAACAGGTAGGTGTGCGTGGACGCGTCGGGCGATGCCGTCTCCAATCCGAGGGTCTCGGTGACGCGGAAGTCCTCCGGCCGGACCTTGAGCAGGGGCAGGCGCATCGCATCTCTCCGGACTCTGGACAGCCAGCTGACGGGCAGCCGGCCGGACGACAGGGCGACAGGGCGGGGGTACCGCCGGGAAGCAGCTCCGGGGACGGTCGCCGGGCATGCGAGCCCCGGCGAGGTCCGCCGGCCCCCTCCCGGTGATCCGCTCCCCGCGCGCCAGCCGCCGTGATGACCGGTGGTTGCGCCCTGCTCGCACGGAGGAGCGTCTACAGGTGACTGCCGCCCGCTGCCTTCGGCGTTCCCGTACCCGAACGGGGAGCCCGACCGTCCGGCGCACGGGCCGGAAGGGCGCCTCGCCGCGCACGACCGGCACGACGACCACTGAAGTGGATCACATGGGATTCAAGAGGCGACAGGTGATGACTCAATGGCGTCGAGCCGTGGCGGCAGTTCTGCCTCGGCAAGTTGTACCGGTCGTCCGCTTCCCGGATAAGGGCTGTTCCGCGCACCGGAACACTTCCCGGTCCTCCTTGCCGCGCCCTCCGCCGCCTGCCTACGGTGACCGGGCTGTCGGGCCCGAGGAAGTCCGCTCCCCAGCTCTCTTGCTCATCGCCAAGCTGCCGCCGGGAGGCCCCAGACCGTCATGGAACACACCTCTGCACCGGCCGCCTTTCCGGAGCGGCACGTTCTCGAAGGGCGCTTGCGGAAGTTCCTGGAGGAACGCGGTCTCGACATCGGCGAGGTGATCGGCGAGACCGATCAGGGCCTCGGCCGGCCGGCCCTCGCAGTGGCCGCCGGTTCGGTGCTGGCCGGGTTCGGCAACCACCGCAGTGACCTCGATCTGCTGGTCCTCGTCGAGAACGATCAGCTCACCAGGTTCCCCATCCAGTCGCACCAGCACGGCACCCTGATCGACGTCAACATCCGTCAGGCGAGCGCGGTCCGGGACCGTACCGCACACCTCCGCGACAGTTCCTGGCCCCACTTCGCCACGGTCACCCAGGAGGCGTGGAACCACCGGCGCCGCACCCTCAAGACCGCGAGCAGACTGGCCCTCGGACTGGAGCTGCTCGTCACCGAGCCGTGGAAGAACTGGCACGCCGGCCTGCGGGAGCCCTGGCTCGCGCGGGTCGTCGAGCAGTGGTGGACGGTCGAGGCGCACCGGCTCGCCCGCGCCGCTCAACTGCTCGCCGCGGAACGGCCCATGGCCGCCGCGGTACGGGGCCGGGAGGCCGTCGTGGCCGCCCTGAACGCACGGGCCGCCGCTGCCGGACAGCTCTACTTCACCGAGAAATGGGTCGGTGAGAAGCTCAGGGCCGCCGGGGACCATGACGCCCTCGCGCTGCTCCGTGAGGTCCTCACGCCCCCGCTCGCCCCTCTCGACCGGGTGGCGCGCTGCCTCGGTCTCGTCCATGAACTGACCGCCCCCGAGGCGCCCTTGCACACCGTGCTGCGCTGGGCGACCGGGATCGGCACGGCACCGCTGGACGACCGCACGGTCGTCGACCGCTGGCAGCTGCGCGCGCTGGAGATTCCGCGCACCGACCTGCCGCCCGCCGGAACCGACGACATCCTCTGGTCGGGTCCGCCCGACGCCGATCCGCCCGCGGACCTCAAGCGGCTGTTCGTCCACGACATGCTGTGGCTCGCCGTGGCGGTTGCGCAGGAGGGGGAATCCGGACGATGACAGCACCGCACAGCACGACCCACGAGCCGCTGCCGGATGTGCGCCGGCTCATGGCGTTCCGCGCCCATGGAGCGGTTCGCCTGCTGCTGAAGTGCCGCGCCGCACAGGAGGACGTCGAGGGCGCGGTATCGGCGGGACAGCCCGAGGTCGCGGTCCTCATGGCCTACGACCTGGTGCAGCTCTCCCTCTCCGTACGGGGTCTGCGCACCCACGGCGAACTGATCTACACCGGTGAGCAGGCGGGCTTCGACCCGTTCGCCGGAGTGCCGGCACCGGACGTCGAGGACGGACTGCGCCTCGCCGCCGCCGGGCTGGAGGCCATCCCCCTGGGCCGGGGCGAGGCGTGGCTGGACCGGCTGCGCGCCCATCTGGACGTCACCGAAGGGCAGTTGGGCTATGCGCAGAAGCTGCCCAACGTCCGTGCCGGCAGCGGTCTGATGAAGGGGTTCAAACTGGCCCGCACCTGGTCGCCCCATCTGGAGCGACTCGGTCTGCCGGACGTCATGCCGAGCAACTGGACCCGGCGTGCCGACTGAACCCCGCACCGCCCCCGGCTCCGACCGGGCGGGCGACGGCCCCGCCCTGACCTTGCATGGCATCAGCAAGCGGTACGGAAAGCTGACGGCGCTCAGCGAGGTGGATCTGGACATCGCGCCGGGGGAGATCGTGGGCCTGCTCGGGCACAACGGCGCCGGCAAGACGACCCTGATGTCCATTGTGGCGGGGCTGTTGCGCCCGGACAGCGGGTACGTCCGGGTCCTCGGCAGGGACCCGGTGCGCGAGCCGCACGAGGCCCGGCGCCGGCTCGGGCTGGCGCCTCAGGAGCTGGGCCTCTACCTGCCGTTGACGGTACGGCAGAACCTCCTGTTCTTCGCGGAGCTCGCCGGACTGCGCGGCCGTGCCGCGGACCGCCGCATCGAGGAGGTCGCCGAGCCCCTGGGGCTGACCGAACTGCTCGGCCGGCGGGTGTCCCGGCTGTCCGGCGGGCAACAACGACGCGTGCACACCGCGATGGCCCTGGTGCACCGGCCGCCACTGCTGCTGCTGGACGAGCCGACGGCCGGGGTGGACGTACAGACCCGTGAACAGCTCCTGGAGATGGTCCGCACGATGGCCGCCGACGGCACGGCCATCTGCTACTCCACGCACTACCTGCCCGAGGTGGAGACTCTCGACGGTTCCGTCGCCGTTCTGAACGGCGGCCGCATGGTCGCCCGCGGCACGCTGAAGGAACTGGTGAGGCAGTACGGCGACAGCGGCATTGAGCTCTCCTTCTCCGGCGGCCCGCCCGACCTGTCCCTGCCCTGGCCCGTGGTGCGCGACGGCCGGGTCCTGCGCGTGACCGTGGAGCAGCCGCATCTGGCCGTGCCGCAGGTGATGGAGGCTCTGGGGGACGCGGCCGGTGAGCTGGTCAACCTCCGGCTTGTCCAGCCCAGTCTGGACAGTGTGTTCCTGCGGGTCACGGGGCGCCGGTACGCCGCGGCCGCCGAGGAGGCAACCACATGAACGAGGGTTCGCCGGGACGGATCGCCGCGCTGGTCCGGCACGACATCCGGCTCCAACTGCGCGACCCGGCCCCCTTGCTCGTCCGTACGGTGATGCCCCTGCTCCTCATGGGGTTCATGCAGCCCCTCTTCCGCACGGCGCTGCGGGCCGACCGGGTCGAGGGCGCCACGGGCGCGGAGCAGGCGGTGCCCGGTATGGCGGTCATGTTCACGTTCTTCTTGGTGAACCTGGTGGGCTTCGGGGTCTTCCGGGAGCACGGGTGGAAGACCTGGGACCGGCTCCGGGCGGGACCCGCCAGGCCCGGCGAGGTCGTCGCCGGCCGTGTCGTCGTCCCGCTGGGCATTGCCATGCTGCAACTCGCGGTGGTGTTCCTGACCGGCGGGCTCGTGTACCACCTGCGGGTCAGCGGGTCGTGGCCGGCGCTCGTGGCGGTCGGCGCGGCACTCGCGCTCTGCGTGGTCATGTTCGGCATGGCGCTCGTGTCGCTGTGCCGGACGGTCTCCCAGCTGGCCGTGTTCGCGAACCTCGGGGCGCTGCTGTTCGCCGGCCTCGGCGGTGCGCTGACACCCTTGTCCGCCCTGCCGGACTGGGCGCTCCCGCTGGCACCGGGAGTGCCCAGCTACTGGGCGATGCGCGGCTTCACGGCCGTCGTCATCGACGGCGGCGGAGCCGGTGCGGTGGTGCTGCCCGTGGTGGTGCTGCTCGGCTTCTCCGCCGTATTCGCCGCGGTGACGCTGACGTTCTTCCGCTTCGAGCACCAGAAGGTCTCGTGGTCATGACGGCGGGTAAGGCGGACACGGGGGACGACATGGATGACATGGACGACAGGGCACGCAGCACGACCGTGGTGGTCTTCGACTGCTTCGGCACGATCATCACCGAGCGGCTCCCCATGCCGGGCCCCGAGGACTTCACCCGGGCGGTCGCCGATGTGCTCGGCCTCGACCGGAGGCTGGCCGACGCGGTCGTGAAGGGGGTGTTCACCACGGTGTACACCGCGCTCGTCGACAAGTCGGCCCTCCAGCCGGCCACCCGGGGCGTGCTCGACACCGCCCTGCGGGACCGGGGCGTGGTCCGCCCGGCGGAAGACCTGGACCGGGCGCTGTGGCGGGCTCTCGGCTGCGAGGACGACGAACGGTACGCGTTGTGCGAACCGGCCGCCGATGCCATGCGCCGGACGGCCGGGGCCGGGCACACGGTCCGGCTGCTGTCGAACTGCTATCTCCCCGGCGACCTGATGCGCCGCCTCCTGGCCAACCTCAAGGTCCCCGAGGTGTACGACCGCGCCCACTTCACGGCAGACGGCGGGCCGAAGAAGCCGGACGCCCGGGCCTTCGAGCTGATCACGGCCGGTCCGTTCGGGCGCAGGATCATGGTCGGCGACTCCGACGACAACGACCTCACCCCGGCCCGCCGGCTCGGCTGGGACGTGGTTCCCGTGGATCCCGGCCGCCCGGACTTCGGGGGCCTGGACACACTGCTGTTCAGTGACGCGCCGGAATTCCGTTCCGTACAGAGAAACGCCCGCTGATCGACCGGTCGTCCACGGCTAGTTTTGACGGCACATCGGCACATCGGCACATCGGCACATCGGCACATCGGCACATCGGCACATCGGCACATTGGCACCTCGCACCGCATGGCCCGTCCCGCCCTTCGCCCTTCCGCTCCGCGCCATGCCGAAGGAGTTCCCTGTGAGAGTCCTGGTCATCTGGCCTCCGCATGTACCCAGTTACTTCAACGCAGGTCACCACACCCCGCTGTACATGACGGCCGGGCACCTGCGCCGGCTGCCGTCGGTGGACCGGGTCGACGTGCGGGACGCCGGTGTGCTGAACACGCACTGGAAGGCGATCGGCGATCTCCTCTACCAGGGCCGCTACGACGTCATTGCGATGATGAACGACTTCGACGTGATCGACGGCTTCGAACGGTTCACGGCCTACGCCCGCGAGCTCTCCCCGGACAGCCGGCTGATCACCTTCGGCCGGCTGAGCAGCATGAACCCCGGCTTCTTCCAGCGGTACGGGCTGGACGCCATCGTCCGGTCCGGTGACTACGAACCGGGTGTCGCGCACTACGTCGCATCCCTCGCCACCGGTGCACCCCACGCCGCCCTGCCCGGCGTCGCCGTACGCGACGGGGAACGCTGGCAACCGCCGTCGCGCGACGGCGACAGCCTGGCCCCCGAGACGTGGGCCCTGCCCGAGGTGCGGGAGATCCCGTACGAGCACTACGACCGGCTCTACGCGCGGGACGAGGACAAGTTCTGCGGCATTCCGTTCCGCCGTGAACTGGTGGTCCCGGTCGCCCGCGGCTGCCCCATCGGCTGCGAGTTCTGTGAGGTGCACGAGATCTTCGGGCTCCGCGAGCGGCGGCTGTCCGTCGACGCGACCGTCGCGTACATCGAGGAGAGCCTGCGCGCCCTGCCGTTCGAGTACGTTTCGTTCTACGCGCCCACCTTCACGCTCGACAAGCGGTGGGTGCGCGAGCTGTGCGAACGGTTCCTGGCCGGCCCCGTGTCGCCGCGGTGGAAGTGCGCCACGACGGTCCACCATCTCGACGCGGAACTGGTGGAGTTGATGGGCAGGGCGGGCTGCGTGCGCATCTCGGTGGGCCTGGAAACCCTCGAACCCGACGGCCATGGCTCCCTGCCCCGGGCCAAGCGGATCGAGGAGGAGAGGTTCCGGGAACTCGCGGAGCAGTGCGCCCGGGCGGGCATCGAACTCAACGCCTTCGTGATCATTGGCCTGCCCGGCACCGGACCGGAGGGCGCCAGGCGCACACGGAAACTGGTGGAGCAGGTGGGCGCGCGCTTCCGCCCCACGATGTACACGCGTCTGCACGACATGACCCCTTCCATGACACCGATGCAGATCAGCAGGTACAACCGTCACTTGATCGCGGACGCTCACCATGCACCGGACGACGGCCTCTACGACTTCCTGTTCGGCCGGGAGGTCCGGGTGACGTCCGTGCATGAGCGGATACCCACGGCCCCGGCTCGGAGCGGCGCATGAACGCGCCCCCGGCCGCCTCGCTCGCGGCGGCCGTGCCGTTCCCCACCCGGCCGGCAGTGTGGGGGCTGCCCTGGGAGCCCCGGCGGCAGCGGGCCGGTGTGCTGAACCTGAAGAGCTGCGAACTGCGCCACCCCCTGGCGGCCGAGCTCGTGTCGGCGGCCGCGCACCGGCTCGGCACCGCGGACCTGATGTACTACCCGTACCAGCAGAAGCTGGTGGCCGCGCTCGGCGACCACCACGGCCACGAGCCGTCCGGCATTCTGCTCACCGCCGGTTCCGACTCCGCCGTCGGCTTCGTGGTGGACGCCCTGGCGACCGGTGGCGGGAGCCTGATCCTGCACGAGCCGGCGTTCGAAAGCTGGCGGTACTACGCGGCCCTGCGCGCCGTGCCCGTCGTGGGCTGCGCCGCACTGGAGGCCGGGGCCTCCCGCCTCGACCTGGCCCGGCTGCACCGCACCATGGCGGACCACCCCCCGGCGGTGGTGGTGGTCACCAATCCGGCCAGCCCGTCCGGTCTCGCCCTGTCCCCGGCGGAGATGGCGGAAACGGCCGAACGCGCACGGCAGGCCGGCCATCTGCTCGTCGTCGACGAGTGCTATGGCGCCTTCACCGGCATCACCCACGTCCCGCTGGTCGCTACGTCGCCGCACCTGCTGGTCCTCCACTCGTACTCCAAGACCTTCGGACTCGCCGGGGCACGTATCGCGTCGGTCTTCGGGTCGCCTGCGCTGGTGTCCTACCTGTCCCGGTTCCGGCCGGACAGCACGGTCTCGTCCACGGCCCTGGCGCTGCTGCACACCCTCCTCCAGGACGTGGACGGGTTCGCCGAGGTGTGGCGCGAGGTACGGGCCATCCGCTCCGGCTTCGTCCGGGAGGTCCTCGCCGCACACCCGGGGTGGAGCGCACTCGACCCGGGCGGCAACTTCGTGACGTTCCGGACCGGTGACCGCACCTGTCCGCTGCGGATGGCACACCACCTGGACAGCCACGACGTGCGCATTCGCCCGCTCGACGACGTGCCCGGACTGGAGGGGTGCCTGCGGGTCTCCCTTGCCGACGCGCCCACGATGCGGAAGGTGGCCGCGCTGATGAACGACCCGGTGGCCCCGCGATGACCCACCCGGGGGCGAGCAGGATCGTGGTGCTGGGCAGCCCCGGCAGCGGCAAGTCGACCTTCAGCCACGCCCTGGCGGCCGGCACCGGACTGCCCCTGGTACACCTCGACGACCTGTACTGGCGACCGGGCTGGAGCAGGCCTTCGGCGCCGGAGTGGGAGCGGACGATGGAGCGGCTCACCGCAGAGCCGTGCTGGATCATCGACGGCAACTTCGCCGGCACCGTCCGGCAGCGGGTCGAGAGGGCCGACGCCGTGGTCCTCCTCGACCGGCATCCGTGGCTGTGCGCGGCGGCGCTGGTACGCCGCTCCCGGCGGCTGCGGAGGGACGTGCTGCGCGGGCGGCAGCCTCGGGACTATCTGCCCGCCGGCCTGGCGGCGGACGACCCGCCGGTGCGCAGCCTCACCGCCCTCGTACGCAAGGCCGCCGGATTCCGCGGCCGCGAACTGCGCGGGATGCGTCCCGCGCTGGCGGCCTGCGCCGCACCCGTCCTGCGCTGCCGCAGCCGCCGCTCGGCGGAGCGGCTGCTGCGGCACCTGTCGGCGCGGACCCGCCCGCTGCCGGCCGCTCCGGCCGGGACCGCGCCGGCACCCGTGTGCACCTGCGTACAGCGGCGGCACCACGCCGGTCCGCCCTCCCCTCCGCCCTGTCCACCGTCACGCCCTGCCCGCCCGCTCCAGGAGAGGAGCACCTGAGCCATGGGTAACCGCGCAGAGGAGCCGCCACCCCATAGGGCGCTGCTCGACTCCGGCTGGCACACCGACTGGGCGCCGGGCAGTGGGCCGGACGGTGCCCCGGGCCCGGACCGGATCCGGCGGGTGGCCGCGAGCGGCTTCGCCGCACTGGCGATCCCCCGGGAGTTCGGCGGTGGCGGCGCCGGGCTGGTCGAAGTGGCCTCCGCACAGCGGGCCTTGGGCGCCCTCGACCCGTCCGCCGCCATCGCCCTGAACATGCACTCGTTCACCGTGGGGCTGATGGCCGACTACTGGCAGCGCCACCGGGACACCACCTGGATGCTGCTGGAGGGCATCGCCGGGTCGCACGCCCTCGTCGCGTCCGCCTTCGCGGAGCCGGGAGGCAGCCCCAATTTCATGAGCAGCCGGTCATCGGCGGCCGAGACAGGCAAGGGCTACCGGGTCTCCGGGGTGAAGTACCCCTGCTCACTGGCCTCCACCGCCACGCTGGTGTGCCTGACCGCCCGCGTCGAGGCAACGGACGAGACCATCCTCGCCCTGTGCCCGGCCGCCTCCCCGGGCGTCACGGTGGAGGGCGACTGGCCGTCCCTGGGCATGACCGGATCGGACACGGCCAAGCTGGTGTTCCGGGACGTCGATATCGACGACCGTCTGGTCTTCCACCGGGGCCCGGCCGATGTCATCGACGACACGGTGATCTCCGGAACGGTCTGGTTCTCGGTGCTGCTGAGCGCCACGTACCACGGAGTCCTCAGCGCCCTCCTCGACCTGGCCTACCGGCAGGTGACCGGTTCCGGCCAGTACGGTACGCGGGTTTCCCTGCTGGGCCGCGCGACCAGGGAGGTGCTGACGCTCGGTGGTGCCTGCCGCCAGCTCGGCGCGGACTTCGAGGCCGGCAGGCTCTCCGGCCGCCCGGCCCTCGCGGCGGCCCTCGCGCTGCGCGCCACGCTCAGCGACGTCCGCGACCGGTTCCTGTCGGCCGTCACCCCCGTGGTCGGAAGCCGCCTGTACACCCGCGACCAGCCCGCCGCGAGGCTCCTGGTCGACTCCCTGGCCGCACACCACCATCCGCCGAGCCTGCTCGTCTGCGACCAAGTCGTCGGAGACCACTGCACGGGGCGTGAGATCAGCTTCGATCCGGCCGGCTGAGCCGGCCCGCACACCCCGGAGAACCGTCCCGCGAGGAGAGAGAGCCCGCAATGCCCCATGTCGAAGTGAATCTGCGCATCCAGGCATCGGCCGAGGAGACGTGGCGAGCCGTCACACGGCTGGAGGACTACGCCGCGTACATGGAGAACGTCGAGTCGGTGACCGTACGTGGCGCGTCGCACGGCAAGCGCGTGAGTGCATGGTCAGTGCTCCTCAAAGGGTCGGTCCTCGAATGGGTCGAGGAGGACGAACTCGATGAGGTGACACGCACTATGACGTTCTGTCAGACATCCGGGGACCTGGACCGTTTCACCGGGTTCTGGCGGGTGGATCCACAGGACGTCGACGCGTCCCTCGTGACGTTCTCCGTGGACTTCGAGATCGGCATCCCGCTGCTGGCCGACATGCTGAACCCGGTCGCCACCAAGGCACTGCGGGAGAACTCCGAGCAGATGCTCCGGGCGATCGAGAGGCGGCTCGTCGTCTCGTGACTTCCCCCGCACGCATTCTCGTCACGGGTGCCACCGGCGCGGTCGGCGGCGCCATTCTGCGCCGGCTGACCGCGGCGGGCCACGACGCGTACGGGGTCAGCAGTCGCGGCGGCCGCTCCCCGCGCCAGTTCGCCTGGCGCATCGGCACCGAGGAGGCCCCCGGCGCGCTGCGCGGCCCCTGGCACGCGGTGGTCCACTGCGCTGCCGACACCCGCTGGAACCTCTCGGCCGAGGAGTCGGAGCAGGCGAACGTGGCTCCGCTGCGTGCCCTGCTGAAATGGATGGACCAGGACACCCGCCTCATCCACCTGTCGTCCTCCTACGCGACCGGACTGACCGGCAGCGTGGAGCCCACGTCATCCGACGCGTACCGGAACACGTACGAATGGTCCAAGGCCGCCGCCGAGCGGTGGATCGCCGCCGAGTGCGCGACAGCGGACATCGTCCGCTTCCCCATCGTGATGGGTGCGCGCCAGGACGGCTTCCTGGACCGGTACAGCGGCTTCTTCTGGCTGCCGTCCGCACTGTGCACCGGCGCCGTCCCCGCGCTGGTCGGCGACGAGGACGCGTACCTCGACATCGTCAGCACCGACGACATCGCCGGGCACATCCGGGAACTGGCCGGGGGAGACCGGCCTGCCGGGGTCAGGCTCTCGGTACTGGGCCGCGGCGCCGGCGCACCGCGCGTGGCGGAGGCGTTCCACACCATCCTGACCGCGCTCAACAGCTGGCGCGCCGAGAACGGTGTGCCGGCGCTGGAGCAGCTGCGCTATGTGTCGGCGGACCAGTGGAACCGTTTCTATCTGCCTTTCGCACGGGAACACTTGGACCGGGCACAGTTGCTGCGTGTCACGGCCTTCCAGGCGTACCAGAGTTACCTGTCGATCACCGAACCGTTCGAGGTGACGCACAGGGCGGAGCCCATCACGTCCACGCTGTACCGCTCCATGCGACGCTGGGCCGAGACCCATGCCGCGACCGCTCGCCGCGTCCCGAGGCCCTGGCGTCCGTGAGCCGGTCTGCCGGCGCAGTGCGCAGCGTGGTGGCGCACGCCCGGCCCGCGGCGGCGGCCAGGGCCCGGTGGAACTCCGGCTGGTGGGCGAGCAGTCCGCTCAGCAGCGAGCGCAGGTCCAGGCGGCGCCGGGCGCCGGTGGTGTCCGGAGGGCCGCCGGCGCCCGGTCGTGGTCAGGAGCAGGGCTTGTAGAAGTGCTTCCAGCCGTCGCCGGGCATGGCCGGCGGCTCCGGCGTGGTACCGAACTCGCCGTACTTCAGCTGCAGTTCGTAGTCGTAGTTCCCCGGTCCGCTGCCCGGCTTGGTCAGGCGCACGTGCCGGTCCAGCTGCCCGTCACCGGAGTTGTTGAGGATCGCGAGGTCCGGATACGCGTCGCCGCCGTAGTTGGCGATCCGAAGCTGCTGCGCCTCCCCGTGGTCGCCGATGTCGGAGTGCCGGGACTTGGCGGAGGCAAGGTTCGCCCGCTTGAGGGGGCCGGGGCGGTACTCCGCGACGCGCGCCGTCGAGGGGTCGTCCCCACCGGCCGGCGTGACGAGGTTGACGACCATGTCCAGGGTGCCGTCGCGCTGGAAGTCGGCGACCGCGGCGGAGGTGACCTCCCCCTTCTTCGCGCCGAGAAGGGCGCTGACGGCGTGCTTGGTGCCGAACGAGCCGTTCGCGGTTCCCCACTGGATCGTCATCCTGGTGCCGGTGAGGCCGGGGTTGCTGATCTTGTCCCGGTGGCCGTCGCCGTCGAGGTCGCCGACCAGTGTCGTGGCATCGGCCAGGCAGGGGGCCGTGGCCGTGGCGGCCTTGCTTGCCCGTGCCGCGCCGCCCGGGGCCGGCGCGGCGGCCGCCTCGGCCTGGAAACCGGCGACAGCCAGGGGCAGGGTGACGGCCGCGACCGGCACGGCGATCAGGCGTAAGCGCTTACGAAGCATCGTGAACTCCTCATGTCGTTGCTGCGAGGTGAGATGCCGGCAGCGCGCTGCGCGTTGATGCCCGGGGCGCTGTATTACCCAACCGTGATGTGGGCACGGGGGAGAGCGGGGCCAACAGCAGGCGGTCCG
Organism: Streptomyces sp. NPDC048637; assembly: GCF_040650675.1. NCBI lineage: Bacteria > Bacillati > Actinomycetota > Actinomycetes > Kitasatosporales > Streptomycetaceae > Streptomyces > Streptomyces sp. NPDC048637. Next base: position 17,788 of record NZ_JBEZHQ010000038.1, on the reverse strand, counting down.
CCCGGCGATCAAACTCAGCGGCTCCAAAGCCGTCTGCGCCGCGATCACATCCCGAAACCACCAAGGACAACGGCGGCATCGAGTTCACGTTCCGCATCGCGGGCATCGGCACGTCCGCTTCGAACCCGGCGAGCCGTCTCCACCGGTCCCGTCACCGTCGAGAAGCCCATCGTCACCCACTGACACACCGCCTCTGCGAAGAGCCCGGGGTGTTCGGTTGCTGTGCCTGCCAGTTGCCACCACGACGGCTCCCACGGCCGGTCAGGATGATCCCGGGTCGTGGACGGGCCCGGGGCCGGCGTGCCGCTTCCGCAGAAGGCGCGCTGTCGCGGCCATGGCCTCGTCCACCATTTCCCCTTCGAACGACACCGCCCCTGCCCCGTCGGCCTGCGCGGCCTCCACCGCGGCTATCAGCCGTGCGCAGCGGTCGAGTTCGCGGGGCGTGGGGGAGAACGCCTCGTTGATCACGGGGACATGGGAGGGGTGGACGGCCATCATGCCCTCGTAACCGAGGGAGCGGTTCTGTTCGGCGAAGGAGCGCAGCCCGGCGAGATCGTCGAGGTGTGTCCACAGTCCGGTGACGGGGTGGGGGGCTCCGGCCGCCCGCACATCCAGCAGGACCCGCGAGCGCAGGGCCAGTGTCTCGGTTCCCTCCTGACTCCATCGGTAGCCGACCGCGCGCGCGACATCGCCGCCGGAGGCGGTGACAGCGCCCGGGTACGCGACGCGTGCGGCAGCCGTGGCGATGTCGTGGGCGTCGTGCAGTCCACGGGCCGTCTCCAGCAAGGGGACCAGGGCGACCGTGCCGCCGGGCAGGCCCTGTTCCTGTTCGCACCAGGTGAGCAGCCGGTCGGCGAACCGTACATCTTGGGCACAGCGCACCTTGGGCAGCACGATGCCGGTGAGCCCGGGGCGTACGACCGCACGCAGTTCCCCGGCCGTCGCCCAGCCGTCGAGCGGGTTGATACGGACGAAGAGCGCCATCGCGTCCGGAGGATCCCCGGCGGCCAGGGCCACGGCCTCGGCGACCCGGCCCCTGGCGGACGGCTTGTCCGCCGCGGGCACCGCGTCCTCCAGGTCGAGGATGGCCGCGTCGGCGCCGGCCGCACGCGCTTTGGGCAGCCAGCCGGTCCGGTTTCCGGGGACGAAGAGCAGGGAGCGCAGCAAAGGCCGGTGCGGGACCGTGGCGTCGGTCTCAGACGACATCGTTCTTCTCCAGCTCCCGCAGTTCCTCCTCGCTGAGCCCCAGCCACTCCCGGTAGACCAGGCGGTTGTCCTGGCCGAGAGCCGGGCCGGTCCGCCAGACGTGCCCGGGCTGCCGGTGGAAGTGGGGGATCACGGCCTGCATGCGCACGGGGCCGAGGTCAGGGTCGTCGACGGTCACGATGTCGCCGCGCTCGGCGTAGACGGGGTCGTTGGCGATGTCCTCGGCGCTGAACACCGGGGAGGCCACGACCTCGGCGCGGTCGAACGCCCGTAGGCACTCGGTGGTGCCACGCTCCGCGATCCATGCCCGTAGGCGCTCGTCGAGTTGCCCGCGCCCTGCGTACTGCTGCTGTGCGGTGGCGAACTCGTCTTCGGGGAGGCCGAGCAGCCGGGCCACATTGCGCACCGAGCGCAGCGTCGCGGATGTCACCGTGATCCAGTCGCCGTCACCGGAGCGATAGGTGTTGATCACGGCCGCCGGGGCGACCGCGAGCTGGTTGCCGGCCCGCTCGGGGATCTTCCCCAGCTGGTCATGGACGATGACCTGCCATTCGACGAGCCGGAACAGGGGCTCGAAGAGGGCCAGGTCGATCCATTCGCCGTCGAAGTCGGCGTCGTGCTCGCGGCGGTGGAGTGCGGCGAGGACGGCGAAGGCGCCCATCAGCCCGGTCACCGCGTCGCCGTGGGAGAAGCCGGTGTGCACGGGCGGGCCGTCGGGGAACCCCGTCAGGTGTACGACGCCGCTGCGTGCCTCCCCCATCTTGCCGAAGCCGGGGGCGTCGGCAAGGGAGGAGGTGGCGCCGAATCCGGAGATCTGCAGCAGTACGGCCTTCGGGTTGATCCGGTGCACGGCTTCCCAGTCGAGTCCCCAGCTACGCAGCCGCCCCGCGCGCAAGGTGACGATGACGATGTCCGCCCAGGCGACGAGGCGTTCGGCGACGGCCCGGCCGTCTTCGTGGTGGAGATCAAGGGTGACGGATCGTTTGTTGCGTCCGGCGACCTTGAACCACAGGGGGACCCCGTCTCGCCGGGGGCCCATCGAACGAGCTGCGTCGCCCGAGCTGGGAGGTTCGACATGCACGACATCGGCTCCCTGGTCGGCCAGCATCGAGCCTGCCAGCGGCCCGGCCACCACATGGGCGAACTCGACCACTTTCAGTCCGCGCAGCTGCCCGCGTCCGGGGGTTTTCCGATGCTCGTGCGGCATGTTGTGCTCCCTCGCAGTGGTGTGCTCCCGTCTCCTCCGCCAGGGCACCGGGGCGCTGCGTCCCGGAGGCCTTCGGGGAGGTTTTCAGCATGTCGAAGGCGAGAAATACCTGTCCAGCAAAAAAATCCCATCAATCCATGCGCTGAGCGCATGAATGGCGAGGTGTCGCGGCGGGTCTGCCGCGGCCCGGGGGCGTTCGCGCCGAGAACGGCGCTGACGCAGTTCGGGCTCCGTGCGCCGAGGCAGGTGCGTTCCCGCTCGATGCCGACGCGCAGGTGCCCGGCGGTACGCCGCACGCAGCACGGAGTGGTCGGCGCGATGCCCCGGTGCGGGCCGTGGTGTGGTCTTGTCCTGGCGCGGCGGCTCGGCGACGGGGGAGAGGGGCTTCCTCGTCGCTGTTCGGCTCCTTCGTGATGTCGGAGTGCCGGCGCCGACCTGCGTGCCACCTGCCGGGCGGCTGCGCCGCGGCCCGATGCGGAGGAACGCTCAAGGGCCGGAAGGCCGACGTCGCTGACATCTGGCAGGTGATGTCTCATGCGCGTCATGTGGGGCGGTTAAATAGTGCATACCCAACATTGGATGTGGATAGATTGATAAACTGCGTGCATGAATGTCTCTGGGCTCACCCCTGGCCGCTTCCGACGGTCGCGGGGGTCGGGTCGGCGGGTGAGCCGCCTTGCGTCGACCGCCTCGGGGGGCATCTGTGTCCTTCCGGCACTAATCATCGAGTCACCTGGAATGCATCCTCATGGATCTCTCGTTGCGCCAGCTTGAGGCCTTTGCCGCGGTTGCCCGCGCCGGCAGCTTCACCGCTGCCGCCGGTGAGCTGCACGTATCGCAGTCCGCACTCAGTCGTACGGTGGCCGAACTGGAGCGGACGGTGCGGGTGCGGCTCCTGGTGCGGGATACGCGCAATGTGGCGCTGACCCCACAAGGTGCGGAGCTACTGGCGGTCGCGGAGCGCGTGCTCTCCGCCCACCGGGCGGAGATGAACCAGCTCAGCCGTTTCCTCGCCGGAGAGCGTGGAACGGTCACGATCGCCACGCTGCCGTCCGTGGCGGCGGTGTTGCTTCCGCCGGTGATCTCGACGCTGCACGCCGAGCGTCCGGAGATCAGCGTCTGCATACTCGACGGGCTGGCACGCAGTGTGATCGACCATGTCACGGCCGGTGAGGCCGACTTGGCGATCACCGTCGCCGGACAGCTTCCCGACGGTCTGGTCGCCCGGCCGTTTGCGCAGGACCGCTTCTTTGCCGCGGTACCCCCCGGTCATCCACTCGCGGATCGGGGCGAACTGCGGTGGGATCACCTGGCCGGCGAGCAGTTCGTCTCCATCGGAGCGGACTCCAGCGTGCGCTCCTTCACTGACGCGGCGTTCCGGCAGGCCGACGTGCGGGTGGCCGGTGTCGTCGAGGCCAGCAACGTCGCCACGGTCGGCGGTCTGGTCGCGGCCGGGCTCGGGGTGACCGTGCTCCCTGCGCTGGTTCAGGCGCTGATGAGCTTCGCCGTGCTCACCCACCGGCCGATCGTGGCGCCGGTCGTGGAGCGCAGGCTGGATATCGTCACGCGTGCCGACCGGGCCGTCTCGCCCGCCGTGCAGCATGTGCTGGGCCTGCTCGGCGAACTCCGGGTCACCGGGCATCAGTTGCCGCCCGGTGTGAGCTGGACGGACATGCCGGACCACGAGGCGGACGCCTCGCCGGACGTCTCGGGCTCGATGGAGTAGGGCGTCCTTGCGCATCAGCGGGCCGCTGGTCGGTTGGGTTGCCGCCGCGGCGCGTACGACGGCGGCCGTCGCGCCGGCGAAATGCCCCAACACGCCTACCTCCCCAGGAAGTTCGCGCTACGTGCGGGAAACCGCCGTCGGTCGTCTTTCGAGTCGCCGCCATCCATGATCTGACCGCATGAATCAATGCACTATTGATGCTAGACGACGGCATGTGGCTGGGACACGATGGTGGCGCAGACCACAGGCGTACCCGGCCCGGGAGTACGGGGGGACGCCTGACGGCGAACATCAGGAGGCGGAATGCGGGACATGGAACGGGCGAGGGACGCGGCGGACCGTCTCGCGCCGGAGCTGACGGAGCTCAGGCACGCCCTGCACCGTCATCCGGAGATCGGCCTTCACCTCCCGGTCACCCAGCAGACTGTCCTGAAGGCACTGGCCGGACTGGGGCTGGAGATCTCCACCGGGAAGCAGCTGACGTCCGTCACTGCCGTGCTGCGCGGCGGGCGTCCTGGACCGGCCGTCCTGCTCCGCGCGGACATGGACGCCCTGCCGGTCCAGGAGCGAACAGGTGTGGACTTCGCCAGCCGGATCGACGGAGTGATGCACGCGTGCGGACACGATCTGCACACCGCCATGCTGGTCGGCGCGGCCCGGATCCTCGCGGAGCGGCGTGCGGACCTGGCCGGCGATGTGGTCTTCATGTTCCAGCCCGGAGAAGAGGGCTGGGACGGCGCCCGGCTCATGATCGAAGAAGGCGTGCTCGACGCCGCGGGTCCCCGGGTGACCGCGGCCTATGCGCTGCATGTGATGTCGGCCCGGCTCCCGCGCGGGGAATTCGCCACGAGGCCCGGCACGGTGCTCTCCGCTTGCAGTGAGCTGACCGTCGAGGTGCAGGGGCACGGCGGGCACGGCTCGGTACCGCACCTGGGCCTGGATCCGGTACCGGCCACCGCCGAGATGGTGCTCGCGCTCCAGACGATGGTGACCCGCCGGTTCGACATCTTCGACCCCGTCGTCCTCAGCGTGGGCACGATTCACGGCGGCACCGCGTCCAACGTGCTCCCGGACCAGGTGCGGTTCCAGGCCACTGTGCGCACCTTCTCGCCCGGTTCGCTGGCTCGGATGCAGGAAGAGACGGTGCGGCTGTGCCGGCAGATCGGCGCGGCACACGGACTCACCGTGGATGTCTCCTTCGACACCCAGTATCCGGCGACCGTCAACGATCCAGGCTGTGCAGAACGTGTCGCACGGACCGCGGCCGATCTGTTCGGACCGGAACGCTATACGCACATGGACTTCCCCCATGCCGGCTCGGAGGACTTCTCCCGCGTGACCGACCAGGTGCCCGGATGCTTCGTCGTGTACGGCGCCTGCACCGGCGACGACCACACCGTCGCCGCCGACAACCACAGTGGGTCCGCTGCGTTCGCCGATGAGGTGCTGGCCGACGGCGCGGCACTGTACGCGGCCCTCGCCATGCGCCGGCCGGCCACGGAGGGATCCCGGTGAACAACATCCTCCAGACGTTCTTCGACTGGCACACCATCGCCGGCATCCTGCCCCGACTCCTTACCGAGGGCCTTGCCAACACCCTGCTGATCGCCGCGCTGGCCGTGACGATGGGCGTGGTGATCGGGCTGATCGTTGCCGTAGGCCTGCTCTCCCAGCGGTGGTGGGTACGCCTCCCGGCCCGTACCTATGTCGACATCTTCCGGGGGCTGCCCTCCATCCTGACCGTGATGATCTTCGGGATCGGGCTGCCCGCCGCAGGTATCCGTCCCTTCGGCAGCAACCCATTCGGCTACGCCGTCCTGGCCATCGGCGTCATCTCCGCCGCCTACATGGCGGAGATCTTCCGCTCGGGGATCCAGAACGTCGAACGCGGCCAGCTCCATGCGGCGCGCAGCCTGGGCATGGGTTACCTCCAGGCCATGCGTCTGATAGTGGTGCCGCAAGGGATCCGTGCCGTACTGCCCGCCATGGCCGGCCAGTTCGTGATCGACATCAAGTACACCTCGCTCGTCTATCTCCTCGGGCTCGGCGTCGGCCAACGGGAACTGTTCTTCATCGCGCAGGAGGAGGCCACCCGCACCTACAACATGTCCCCCCTGACCGCGGTGGCCCTGTGCTACCTGGTGATCACTGTCCCGCTGACGCATCTGGTGAACTGGCTCGACCACAGGCTGCGCGAGGGACGTCGCCAGGCGGCGGTCGCCGTCGAGGCGGCGGCGGCCGGCGACACCGTGATCTCCCCGCTCCAGGACGAGGACCGTTCCGCCGGCTCTCCGGTCCGGACGACGGCCGATACCACGACCGGTCCCCGGCCGGCCCCCGCCGTACCGCCCGTGGCGGCCGGTGACGCGATGGTGAGCGTGCAGGACCTGCGGAAGTCCTTCGGCGAGACGGAGGTTCTGCGCGGGGTCTCCTTTCACGTCCCCCGTGGACAGACGATGTGCGTCATCGGACCGTCCGGCTCGGGCAAGTCGACCCTGCTGAAGTGCCTGAACCTCCTCGAAGCACCGAACGGCGGCACCGTCCTCATCGACGGCGAGGCGGTCAACGAGCCGGGCTGCGACGTCAATCGCGTCCGCACCCGGGTCGGCATGGTGTTCCAGCACTTCAACCTTTTCCCGCACATGTCCGTCCAGCGGAACGTGGAGCTTGCCCTCACCAAGGTCCGCGGACTCTCCTCGCAGGAGGCGCAGCAGCGCGCCCACCGTGCCCTGGAGCAGGTCGGCCTCGCCCACCTCGCCGGGCAGCGCCCCTTCCGGCTGTCCGGCGGGCAGCAGCAACGCGTGGCCATCGCCCGCGCGCTGGCCATGGAGCCCGACGTCATGCTCTTCGACGAGGCCACCTCGGCTCTGGATCCGGAACTGGTCAAGGGCGTCCTGGCGGCCATGCGTGACCTGGCCAGGTCCGGCATGACCATGATCGTGGTGACGCATGAGATGGGCTTCGCCCGCGAAGCCGCCGACCAGGTCGTCTTCATGGACCAAGGCGTCGTGGCGGAACAGGGCCCGCCCGACGAGATCTTCACCAACCCCACCACCCGACGGCTGAAGGAGTTCCTGGCCCAGGTGCTCTGAAGCCCTCCTGCCCCGGCCCGTACGAGCTCGAAAGGAATTCAGGTGAAAGGAATGCAGGTGAAGGCACGACAGACGAACCGTCCCAGAAGGAGCTTGCTTCTGGTGACCGCGCTCACCGTGTGCGCCACCACTGCGCTGGCAGCGGGCTGCGGCAGCACAGCGGGCGCCGGCAACCCCTACGGTCTGGCCCAGCCCGGCGTCCTCATGACCGGCGCCGAGAGCGACCAGAAGCCCTTCGCCTTCGCCGGCAAAGAGGGGGCCACCCAGGGCTTCGCCGTCGACCTGATCAACGAGTTCGCCCACCGCCGAGGCCTGAAGGTCCAGTACCGGTCCACCGATATCGCGGGCCTGCTCACCGGTATCAAGACCGGGCGCTACGACATCGGTGCGTCCGCGCTCAATCCGACTCCCGAACGCAGCAAGAATGTGGGCTTCACCAAGCCCTTCTACTGGGGCTACACCGCCGTGCTCACCACCCGGTCCACCTCCGCGGACGCGAGCGGCGACTTCGACGGCAAGAAGATCGGGGTCACTCTCGGCTCCGTCCAAGAGGCGTATGTCGCCGAGCACATGCCGAAGGCGAAGATCATCCGCTTCCGGGACGCCACCGGAGCGGTCAGCCAGCTGCTGTCCGGCGGCATCGACGGGGTGGCACTCGGCGGCACCGTCGCCGAAGACCTGATCAAGCAGTACTCGTCGCTGCGCATCGCCATCGAAACGTCACAACCCGCCGGGGCGAGCCTCCCGCTCCCCAAGGACAGCCCGCTGCGGTCCGCCTTCGACAGCACCATGGCCCGGATGGTGAAGGACGGAACGTACCTGAAGCTGTACCGCAAGTGGCTGGCCAAGCCACCGCGCAAGCAGCTGATCGGCGTGTGGCCGGACCTCAGCACCCAGTTGAAGAAGGGCTCGCCGACGGCCTCGGCGACCGGGTCGGCCCCCGGGAAACCGTGACGTCCGCAGGTCGCCGCCCCGCGCCACGGTCACCGCGTCACAGCATCTGGATGACGTGTCTGCCGCGTACACCGCCCTCCTCCAGGGCACGGTGCACGGTGCGTGCCGACGATCCCGGACAGCCACCCGGCCTGGGTCTCGCCACGCCGCACGCCCCTCGGGTCCACGACTGGCGCAGACACCACCCCCGGCACGGCCTGTGCGGTGCCCGGTGCGGCTGCCAGGCTGGGCGGACAACGATTCCCTAGACCTCTGGAGCGGAAACGTGCAATCCCCTTTGACGGCGGGGCAACTGGAGATCTGGATATCGCAGGTGCTCGAACCGAGCAGCCCGGTCTACAACGTGGGTGACTACTACGAAATCACCGGCGCCATCGACCCGAAGCTTCTCGAAGCCGCCGCCCGCACCGCCGTGGACGAAGCAGGATCGCTCGGCGCACGGTTCCTCGTCGCCACTGACGGGACGCCCTACCAGGAACTGGGGCCGGCGGAATGGTCCTTCGAGGTCCTCGACATGAGCGAGCGGCCCGACCCCGACGCGGAAGCGGTGGCCTGGATGCGGGCCGAGATGGCCCGCCCGGTCGACCTGACCTGTGGTTCTCTGCTGGCCGGTGCGCTGATCAAGGTAGCGGAGCACCGCCACTTCTGGTATCGCCGTTTCCACCACATCGTCACGGACGGCCATGGAACTGCCGCCCTTGCCCGCAGGACCGCAGCCCTTTACCACTCGATGCACACCGGTGCCTCTTGCGAACCCAACCCCTTCGCGCCGGTCACGGCCGCCGTCGAACACGACCGCGCCTACCGGGCCGGCCGGCTGTACGCAGCCGACCGGGACTTCTGGGAGCAGATCGCGCGCGACTGGCCGGCCACCGGCCGGCTCCGGGCGGACGCTCCGCCCGCACCTGTCACCTTGCAGAACACCCACCATCTGCCACGGCCGGTGGTCGAGGCCGTCCACGCCCAGAGCGAGCGGCTGGAGATGTCCACCGCGCGCTTCCTGATCACCGCCGCAGCCCTCTACCTGTGGCAGGCCACCGGCGCCGACGAGGTGACCTTCGCCTGTTCCGCGACGAGCCGGCCCACCCGCCTGTTGCGCAATGTCGTCGCACCGATGGCGAACCTCCTGCCGTTCCGGGTGCCCGTGGAGCCGGAGCGGTCGGTGACCGACACCTTCCGGCGGACGGACCGGCAGATCGGGCAGGCGCTGCGCCACCACCGTTACCGCTACGAGGAGTTCCGGCGCACGCTCTCCACGGCCCCGGAGCACCACAGCGTCGGACCGGTGGTCAATATCGTCAACTTCGACCGCGATCTGCGCTTCGGACCAGCCACCGGCGTGGTGCACACACTGGTCACCGGGCCCATACCGGACCTCGGCCTGTACTTCGACGTGCACTCCGAGCACGCCGGCACCAGCGTGTGTGTGGAAGCGAATCCCGCCAACTACACGGCCGGGGAAGCAGCCCGGCACGCCGAGGGCCTCGGCGCGCTCGTACGGGAACTGGCCGGCGCGGATCCCGGCCTCCCCGTACGAGCCATGGGCCGGCTTCGGTGACGTGCGGGCGGCTCCGGGCTCACTCCCGGTCCTGCGCGGCGGCGTGCAGCCGCCCGAGCGCATATCCGGCCTGGAACCGGCTCTTCGCACCGACCGCCTTCATGATCTCCGAGGCGTGGCGCTGACAGCTGCGTACGGACATGCCCAGGCGCCGCGCGATCGACTTGTCCTCCAGCCCCTCCGACAGCATGGCGACGATCGACTCCTGAATCTCGCCGGAGATCCGGACGGCAGCGGCCGAGTCGAATCTGACCGGGAAGGGCGAGGAATCGCGCCACAGACAGTCGAAGAACACCCGTATGTAGTGGACGACATGCGGCTCATGCACCAGCAGGGCCGCCTCCGGGTCGTCTCGCAGCCCCAGCAAGGCCACGCGGTGGTCGAAGACCAGCAGCCGGCACACGCCGTCGGTCCGCGTCCGCACCTCCGCTCCGAGGTCCATCACACGCCGGACGTGGTCGACCGTCGGCTGGTCGTAGCGGGCGGGATGCTGATAGAGGGTGCGCATCCTGACGCCGCGCGCAAGCATCCGCCGGTCCCGCTCATCCGCCTCCTGGAGTGCGCGGGCGGAACGGGCACCGCCCGGCTGGGCGGTGAGCACCTCTTCCCGGGCGCCCATCGTCAACTCCTCGATGGTCTCCTGGACGGTCCCCAGATCGGTGAGCAGCTCGATCGGCTCGGCGTCCGAACGACGCGCCCGCCCCGACTCGTAGGCAGGGAGCAGCGATTCGAACGTCTCCCGGAGCCGCTCGATCTCCTCATAGCGTTCGCGCACCTGGCGTTCCAAGGGACGCAGCAGCCGGACAGCGGCGGTCCGGGGCGGCACCACGGCCAACCGGCCGGCCTCTCCTTCGGCACGGCACAGTAATCGCATTTCCACGAGTTCTTTTACCGCTCGTTCCGCGTCCGCACTGTCGAGCCCCAGCGCGGTGAGTTCCTCGATGCCGCAAACGGCGCGCTGCGCAGCGTAGGCAAATACGCACGACGCTTCCTCGCTCAGCTCAATTCGTCCGAGTGGTTCTGACGTATTCATCATCCCTCAGCCCGCATCAGGTATATCCCCCGATCGGAAGGCACGCTAGACATGCTTGATCAACAGCCAGTCAACGTGGAGCAGACAGGCACTTCCCCGTGCCGGTGAACACCGGGCACCGGGCGGCGGGGCGCAGTGCCGGTGGCGGACTGTTACGCCGCCACCGGGACTTCCGGCAGCTGTGGTACGGGGAGACCGCAGGCAAGTTCGGTGTGTCTGTCACGAGTGTGCTGCTGCCGCTGGCCGCCGTCTCCGTACTGCATGCCGGAACCCTTGCGGTGAGCCTGCTCAACGCCGCGACCTGGCTGCCCTGGCTCGTCATCGGGCTGCCCGCCGGAGTCTGGGTGGACCGGCTGCGCCGCCGCACGGTCATGCTGGTCTGCGACGCCGTCTCGTGCGCACTGTTCCTGAGCGTGCCGGTGGCCGCATGGCTCGGTGTGCTCGGCATCGGCCAGCTGCTGCTGGTCGCCCTGCTGGTGGGTTCGGCGGCCGTCTTCTTCCAGACCGCGTACACCGCCTATCTCCCCACCCTGGTCAGCGGCCCGGATCAGGCCGAGGGCAACGCGAAGCTGCACGGAAGCGCCGCCGCGGCGCAAATCGCCGGTGTGGGATGCGGAGGCCTGATCGCACAGGCCGCCGGTGCGGTCGACGGCATGCTGACCAACGCGGCGACCTTCCTCCTCTCCTTCCTGTGCGTAGGCCGCATCCGGCACCGTGAGCCGCCGGCGGCGGCCTCCCGGTCAGGATGCCGCACGCCGCTGCTCGGGGACGTACGGAAGGGGGTGCGGCTGGTCGCCCACGACCCGTATCTGCGCAGCCTCACCCTCTTCGGAGCTGCCTCCAATCTCGCCCTGGGGGGCTGCCAGGCCCTGCTCGTCGTCTTCCTGGTGCGGGACATCGGCCTTTCTTCCGGTGCGGTGGGGGCGCTGGTGGGACTCGGTAGCGCAGGGGGCGTCCTGGGCGCGCTGCTGGTGCGCCGCGGTGCGGCCCGGCTCGGCACCGCCCGCGCCCTGCTGCTGTTCGAGCTCGGGGTGCCCGCCCTCGCCCCGCTGATGGCGCTCACCCGTGACGGTGCCGGACTGGCGTTCTTCGTCGTCGGCTATGGCGCGGTCGCGCTCGGCGTGGTGGCGGGAAACATCATCAAGGCAGGCTTCATCCAGGGGTATTGCCCCTCCGGTGTGCTCGGCCGGGTGACCGCCTGCTCGGCGTTCCTCAACTACGGAACCCTGCCGCTGGGCGCACTCCTCGCAGGTGGCCTCGGCACGCTGCTGGGTGTGCGACCGACGATGTGGCTGGTGACCGCAGCCATGCCGCTGGCCGCGTTGATCCTGTTGTGGTCCCCGATCCGCTCCCGCCGCGACCTGCCCACCCGCGAGGCCGCACCGAGCTGACCGGACGACGGCCGTGTCCCTCGTTCACGCCGTGCCGCCGGGTACCGGCCGCTCCGGACCCACAGCCACCGATGCCCTTTTTGCCCCCTCTCCTTTATACGACAGGCATGAACACCATCCCCGAACGCTCTTGGTGCACGCCTTTCCCAATGACAGCGTGAAGCGCGTCGGCACCGGCTGGAAATGGCGACCGGCGCCCGGGGCCGGACCAATTCCGCAGCGCATTTCGGCAGAACACCCGGTGCGCAGTGCGCAGGACGGACCGAGCCGAGTCCGGTGCCGATCCACGTACTGCACCGGCCCCCTCCGCGGAACTTTCCACCCCTTCGGAACGACATGAAAGGAATCCATGTTTCCGCTCCCCAGCCCCGCGCAGGACATGCCCCACCCGTCCGAGGACCGGCACGACACCGGATGGAGCTGACCTCCCCCGACCAGCGTCCGAGGACATCCGTCAGCAACGACACGAGAGGCAGCGCACAAACCATGAGCTCTTCCCGGTCCGCCACCGCGGAACCCCCCGCCTGGACTTTCGAACCCGGTAAGCCGGCGATGGCACACGTCCCCCGGTTCGCCGACGCCGCCGGAGCAGCTGAGTGGCTCGGCTCGGTCCACACGGAGCTGCGCACCGCACTGCACCGGCACGGTGCGGTGTACCTGCGGGGCCTCCCGGTCCGTGACGTCGACGACTTCGCGAAGGTACGCGACGTCCTGGTACCCCGCCGCACCCCCTACCGCGAGAAGGCCACCCCCCGCAGCAGCTACGGGAACGACGTCTACTCCTCCACCGACCTCCCGCCCAACCAGCCGATCCGTATGCACAACGAGAACAGCTACACACTGACCTTCCCCGGTCTGCTGTTGTTCTCCTGCCTGACGGCACCGGAGGAGGGCGGCGCGACACCGGTCGCCGACTGCCGCGAAGTGCTCCGCCGGATACCCTCCCCGCTCGTCGAGCGGATGCGCTCGGCCGGCTGGTTGCTGACCCGCAACTACTCCGACCACATCTCCCTGGACTGGCGCACCGCGTTCGCCGCCGACACCCGGGAGCGGACCGAGAAGTACTGCGCGGACAACCTCATCTCCTGCGAATGGGACGCCTCGGGCGGACTGCGTACCCGGCAACTGCGGCCCGGGATCATCCGGCATCCGCAGACGGGGGAGGAGGTCTGGTTCAACCACATGGCGTTCTGGAACTCCTGGTCGCTGGACGAGGAGATCCGGGAGGCACTGCTCGACGAATTCGGGCCGGACGGCCTGCCCTTCGAGACCGGCCTCGGCGACGGCGTCCCGCTGACCCGCGACGAACTCGACGCCATCAACGCCGCCTACGAGGGCGCGACGGTGCGCGAGACCTGGCAGCCGGGCGATGTGCTGCTCGTCGACAACGTGCTGGCCACCCATGGCCGCGACCCCTTCCGCGGCGACCGCCGCATCGTCGTCGCGATGGGCGAACCCGTCGAACTCGCGGGCTGCCGGCCCACCGTGCCGCCCGCCCCGGGAAAGGAGTGAGCAGCATGACCGAGCTCCTCGAAGACGCCCACCACACCGCACCGGATCACGCCGTCGATCTGCTGACCCGCTTCCAGCAGGCCGTCGCGGCGGCCCCGGACCGGATCGCGGCCAGCAGCCATCGCGGTGCGCTCACCTTCGCCGAACTCGACCGGCACACCGCCCGGTTGGCGGCAGCGCTGGCCGGCCACGGCGCCGCGCCCGGCCGGCGGATCGGGGTCAGCCTGCCCCGGGGCACCGACCTCGTCGTCGCGCTGCTCGCGGTCTGGCGGACCGGCGCCGCCTACGTACCGCTCGACCCCGCATATCCGCAGGAACGCCTGCACGCGATGGTGCGCGACGCGGGCATCGACGTGGTGCTGACCGGCGGAAGCGACGGCCCGGGGTGGCCCGAAGGCGTCCGCACCCTTCCGGTCGTGCCCCATCCGGAGGCCCCGGAGCACCCTCCGGCACCGCCCGTACCGGTCCCCGCTCAGACCCCGGCATACGTCATCTACACCTCCGGCTCCACAGGCGTACCGAAGGGCGTCGAAACCACCCGGGGCGCGGTGGCCGCACTGGTCGCCGGGCTGGAGGAAGCGGGCCTCTACGACCAGTGGCACCGGGTCGTCGCCTGGAACGCCAGCGTCTCCTTCGACGCCTCGGTCCAGCAGTGGGCACGGGTGTGCCGGGGCGACACCGTGGTCGTCCTGGGGGAGGCGGAGCGCACCGACCCGGCCCTGCTGAGGGCAGTCCTGGACGAGCACGGGGTGCACGATCTCGACCTGACCCCCTCGCACTGGCCGCTGCTCCGCGACGAACTGCTCGAACGCTCCACCGAGGGACGACGGCTCCGGCTGTTCATGGGCGGCGAGCCCGTACCGGAGCACACCTGGCGGGAGCTGGCGGCCGCACACGACACCCGGCGACTGGAAGCGGTCAATCTCTACGGCCCCACCGAGTGCACGGTGGACGTCACCGCAGCCTGGATCGAGGACATCGATCCGCACATCGGACGCCCCCTGCCGGGAGTACGGTGCCACGTCCTCGACCCCGAGCTGCGGCCGGTGCTGTTCGGCGAGGAGGGCGAGCTCTACCTCGCCGGACAGCAGCTGGCCATCGGCTATGTGAACCGGCCCGCGCTCACCGCCACCCGGTTCGTCGCCGACCCGTTCGCCGCCGACGGCACACGGATGTACCGCACCGGAGACCTGGTGCGCCGACGCCCCGACAACTCCCTGGAATACCGGGGACGCAGCGACCGTCAGCTCAAACTCCGCGGATACCGCGTGGAGTTGGGCGACATCGAGGCTGCGCTGACCACCCATCCGGGTGTGGCGGCCGCCGTGGTCACGCTGCACAGCGGCGCGGCCGCCGGCGAGCAGCTCGCCGCGTACTACGTGGCTACGACAGCCGCCGCGGGCGACACGCCTGACACCGGCATCCCCACTCCCGGGACCCTCCGCGCGCATCTGGCCGCCGTCCTGCCACAGTTCATGCTCCCGACCGCGTACCGCGCACTCGACGCGATACCGCTGACCGTGAACGGCAAAGTTGACCTCGCCGCCCTGCCCGCGCCCGAACCGGCCCCGGCGGCCCCGGACAGCGCTCCGGAGGGCGAGGCCGAGACGCTGATAGCAGCCGTTTGGTCCGAAGTCCTCGGCCGTGAGCACATCCGGTCCGACGACGACTTCTTCGCCATGGGCGGCCACTCGCTGATCGCCCTGCGTGTCGTGGCCCGGCTGAAGAAGCAGCTGGGGGTCGCCCTGTCGGCCCGTGAGGTCTACCGCCATCCGCAGCTCAGGGACCTGGCGCGGCACGTCGAGAGCCTGCGCGCCGGCAGCTGACGGGCCCGCAGCCACCCGCGGCCCCGCGAATCCCGTGCGCCACCGTCAGCGCGTCGCATGCGCGGATAGCGCGATCGTCACCACAGAGACAGGAGATGGCCACGATGGCCGGACATCAGGACACCACCGTCATCCCGATCAAACCGCCGGACCGCCACACCGTGCGCACGCTCGTCTGCCTGGGCTTCTGCGGCGGGGGCACCGGGCCGTACCACTCATGGAGCGACAGCTTGCCGGCCGGTGTGGCCCTCTCCGCCATCTGCTACCCCGGCCGGGAGGGGCGCTTCCTGGAGCCGTACGCGGCCGACTGGGAGGAACTCGCCGCGGACGCCACCACCGCCGTGCTCTCCGCGGCCGACGGGCCGTATGTCCTGTTCGGCCACAGCATGGGCGGATGGATGGCCTTCGACGTCGCGGCCCGGATCGAGGATGCGGCCGGCCAGGCACCGGAGGCGCTGGTCGTCTCCTCGTGCAATGCACCCGACCGCGGACTGACTCCACGGGACATGTTCCCCGCGTGCCAGGACACCGACGCCGAGCTGCTGGACTGGATGCGCACCAACGGCCTGATGCCCGAACACGTCCTGGCGGACCCGGGACTCCAGGAGATGGCTGTGGAGCTCATGCGTGCGGATGTCCGGGTCCGTGACACGTTCCGCTACCGGCCGGGGACCACGGTGGGCGTCCCCGTCCAGATGCTCTCCGCGACGGACGACGACGTCATCGAGCCGGACGCCGGAAACCAGTGGCGCCGGGTCGCACGCGGTGCGTACCGCCACGATGTGCTGCCCGGCGGGCACTTCTACACCCCGGAGATCTGGCGGCAGCTGCCGGCCCACATCGCACCGCTCACCGCACCGCTCACCGCGCCGCTCACCGCGCCGCCTACCCACGCCGCAGTCTGAGCCCGCGGGACGGGACTCGTCTGCTCGTCCCGCACCGCTCCCTTGCGCACACCGCTCCGTCCCGCACGGCTCCCTCGCGCACTCCGCTCCGTCCCACATGGCTCCGTGCCCCCTGAAAGGACCTTCCCCGTGACGCACACGCACCCCTTCGAAGACGTCGACGGCACCTATCTCGTCCTGGTCAATCAGCACCACCAGCACTCCCTCTGGCCGTCGCACCTGGCACCTCCCCAGGGCTGGACGGTGACCCGGGGCGCCGACGGATATCAGGCCTGCCTCGACCACATCGAGGAGCACTGGCGCGATCTGTCGCCGCAGCCCGCCACCCGCAACTGACTCATCTCGGTCTCCAAGGGAGGAGCACCATGACGCAAGCGCACAGCCCCGCGGCCGCGGAGCAGACCGACGAGACAGTCCCGTCCGGGGACGGCCCCGGACGCGCCGGGAGGGGCGAGCGTGGTCCGCGGTCGGCGCGGGAGGAGGTGTTGTGCCAGCTGTTCGCCCAGGTGCTGGGTGTGCCGGCGGTGGGGGTGGCGGACAATTTCTTCGCCCTGGGCGGCCATTCGCTGAGGGCCGCCCAGTTGCTCAGCCGGATCCGCTCGGTGCTGGGTGTGGAGCTGGGCGTCCGTGCACTGTTCGGTGCGCCGACCGTCGCCGGGCTGGCGGATTTGCTGGCCGATGGTGCTGTGGCGCGGCCGGCGGTGACGGCGAGGGCGCGGCCGGCGGTGGTGCCGCTGTCGTTTGCGCAGCAGCGGTTGTGGTTCCTGGACCGTCTGGAGCGGAGTCCGACCTATAACGCGCCGTTCGCCTTCCGGGTGCGGGGCCCGGTGGATGTGGACGCCCTCCAGTCCGCCGTCAACGATGTGGTCGGGCGCCATGAGGCGCTGCGCACGGTCTTCCCCGTCCGTGACGACGAGCCTTTCCAGGAGATCCTGGCGCCCGAGCACGCGGCGGCGAAGGTGGCGGTGGTGCCGTGCGCCACGGAGGAGCTGGTCTCCCTCTTCCAGGAGGCGGCGTTCGCCCCCTTCGACCTGGCGGTCGAACTGCCCTTGCGGGTCGCCCTGTTCTCGGCCGCGCCGGATGAGCACGTCCTGCTGCTGACGTTGCATCACATCGCCAGCGACGGCTGGTCGGAAGCTCCGTTGCTGCGCGATCTGTCGGCCGCCTATCGCGCCCGCCGCACCGGAACCGCTCCGACGTGGCAGGCACTCCCGGTCCAGTACGCGGATTACACACTGTGGCAGCGGGAGCTTCTGGCGGAGGTGGGCGGGCAGCAGGCGGATTTCTGGGCCGAGGCGCTCAGGGATCTTCCGCAGGAGCTGGCGCTTCCCCTCGACCGGCCGCGTCCGTCGCAGCCCACTCACTCCGGCGGCCTCGT
>NZ_JBEZHQ010000037.1:0-91620 GCF_040650675.1 Streptomyces sp. NPDC048637 | reverse complement strand
CACCGGCCGAGGGGCCGGTGCGGCGCCCCTGGCGTGCCTCCCTGTGGAGCATGAAGTCCCGGAACCCACAAGGAGAAGGGGCGCTTCCGCCGGCCGGCGGAAGCGCCCCTGAAGGACGGAGCTGACGGGTCGTTACAGGGCTACACCGAGCAGCGCGTCGACCGCGCGGGAGACGAGGCCGGGGGCGCCCTCGTCGGTGCCGCCCCCGTCCTGCTGCGCGGCGGCCCAGCGGTCCACGGCCGCGAGGGCGGCCGGGGAGTCCAGGTCGTCGGCGAGCGCCGTACGGATCTCCGCCAGGAGGGCGTCGGCGGACGGGCCGTCAGGACGGGAGACCGCGGCACGCCAGCGCGCCAGCCGCTCCTCGGCCTCCGCCAGCACCGCGTCGGTCCACTCCCAGTCGGCACGGTAGTGGTGCGCGAGCAGCGCCAGCCGGATCGCCGCCGGGTCGGTGCCGTCGCGCCGCACCGTGGAGACGAAGACGAGGTTGCCCTTGGACTTGGACATCTTCTGGCCGTTCAGGGCCACCATCCCGGCGTGCACATACGCCTTGGCGAACGGGTGCTCGCCGGTGAGCGCCTGGGCGTGCGAGGCGCCCATCTCGTGGTGCGGGAAGGCGAGGTCGGAGCCGCCGCCCTGGACGTCGAAGCCCATGCCGAGGTGTTCCAGGGCGATGGCGACACACTCGATGTGCCAGCCGGGCCGGCCGCGGCCCAGCGAGCCGCCGTCCCAGCTCGGCTCGCCCTCCCGGGCGGCCATCCACAGCATCGGGTCGAGCGGGTTCTTCTTGCCCTCGCGCTCCGGGTCACCGCCGCGTTCGGCGGACAGCAGCCGCATCGCCTCGGCGTCCAGCCCGGAGACCTCGCCGAAGTGCGGGTCGGACTCGACGGAGAAGTAGATGTCACCGTCCAGCTCGTAGGCGGCGCCGGCGTCGCGCAGCCGCTCCACCAGCGGGACGATGGCGGGTATCGACTCGACGGCGCCTATGTAGTGGCGGGGCGGCAGCATCCGCAGGGCCGTCATGTCCTCACGGAACAGGGCGGTCTCGCGCTCGGCGAGCGCCGTCCAGTCGTCGCCGGTGGCCACGGCCCGCTCCAGCAGCGGATCGTCGACATCGGTGACGTTCTGCACGTAGTGCACCTGGTGCTTCGTGTCGAGCCACACGCGCTGAACCAGGTCGAACGCGTTGTAGGTCGCCGCGTGCCCCATGTGGGTGGCGTCGTACGGCGTGATGCCGCAAACGTAGATACGGGCGACGGGACCGGGGTCGAGGGTTACCCGTCCGCCGGTCGCGGTGTCGTGGATCTCCAGGTCGCGGCCCTGGCCAGGCAGGGCGGGGACCTCAGAAGCGGGCCATGCATGCATGCCTTGAGCGTAACCGGACGGATGTTCCGCATACGAACCGGACCGGAGGTCTGACCGGAAAGACGCTCTTGTGTTCGACGGACAGACGTGCAAGAGGGCACCGTCAATACGGCACGGACTCCCGGCGGTCAGACGGGCGGCCAGGGGATCGCGGGCCATTCGCCGCTCGGCTCCGGGTGCCGGCCGCTGCGCAGCAGCCCCGCCACCCGCGCCCGCAACGCCTCGATCTCGGCGTCCGTGAGGAGTTCGGCCAGTCGGGCGGCGAGCGGCCGGCCGCCCTCCAGCGCCTGCTGCAGACCCCGCAGGGCCGCCAGCGCCTCGTCGGTCAGCGGCTCCCCCGCCCACCCCCACAGCAGCGTGCGCAGCTTGTCCTCGGCGTGGAACGTCACCCCGTGATCGATGGCGAAGAACTCTCCATCGGCGCCGGGCAGCAGATGGCCGCCCTTGCGGTCACCGTTGTTGATCACCGCGTCGAGCACCGCGAGCCGCCGCAGCCGCGGATGGTCGGCGTGCACCAGCAGCGCGGTGCGGCCCTCGCCGATCTGGGCGAGGCCGACCGCCTTCCAGCCGGGTCCCGGCTCGTCGTCCTCCACCAGTGCCAGCAGCTCGGGCACCTCGTCGCTGCTCTCCGGCGGATCGATCCACTCCTGGACCATGCCGGTGCCGTACGGGCCCTCCCGCAGCACCGTCGGGGGGATCAGGTCCCAGCCGCAGGCCCGGGAGATCTCGTACGCGGCGACCTCACGCTGGGCGAGCGTGCCGTCGGGGAAGTCCCACAGCGGGCGCTCACCGGCGACGGGCTTGTAGACACAGGCGGCGCTGCGGCCGTCGTGGGCGACCGCGCAGTAGAGCACCGCGTTGGACGCCTCCTGGATCCGGCCGCGGACGGTCAGCTCCCCTTCGGCGAGCAGGGCGTCCGACGGGTCACCGGCGGGCTCCGGCGCGGCGGCCGGCGGGTCCTGCGGCTGCGCGGGACCGGGTAGCGGCGCGGCGGGCTCCGCGGCGGACTCCATGGCGCTCAGGCGTCCCGCCGGTATCCGTTCTGGCGCGGGCATACGTGTCCCTCCGGGTCGAGCGGCAGGCTGCACAGCGGGCACGGCGGGCGGCCGGCGTTGACGACCTCCAGCGCCCGCTTGGCGAACGCCCTGGCCATGGTTCCGGTGAGGCGCACCCGCAGCATCGGCGGGCCGTTCTCGTCGTCCTGGAGCAGCCGCTCCTCGGCGTCGGCGAGGTCCTCTTCGCTGTCCGCGTCCAGCTCGACCAGGGCCTGCGCCTCGACGATCATCCGCTCGTCCTCGCCGTCCCAGGCGAGCGCCATCGTGCCGACCCGGAACTCCTCCTCGACCGGCGATTCCAGCGGTGCGGTGTCGGTCAGCTCGGTGGGCGAGACGGCGGGCACCGGGGCGTTGCCGCCACTGCGCCGTACGACCTCGTCCAGCAGCTCGTCGATCCGCTCGGCGAGGGCTGCGACCTGAGTCTTCTCCAGGGCGACGCTGGTGGTGCGGCCGGCCGCGGTGGCCTGGAGGTAGAAGCTACGGCGGCCAGGCAGCCCGACCGTACCGGCCACAAAGCGGTCCGGCGCGTCGTAGAAGAACACCTGACGGGACAACGTCCTGCTCCGATTGCTCGACTGCGGGGGCTCTGCGGTCGCTGCACGTCCTGCGGTCACTGCGCGGATCGCAGGGGCGTGGCGGGCAGCGCCGTCGCACCACCCTACTGCGCCGACTGATCACGCTGCTCCCGCACCACCGCCGACTGCCGCGTCCCGATCGGCCGCCGCGGCGCCGCCGTCCTCCCGGGGCGCGAGCGATCCGAAGTCCCCGGTGTCCCCGAGCCGGACGAGGTAGGGGCGCAGCCGGGTGTAGCGGATCGCGGTGACCGAACAGGGCTCGACGGAAATCCGCTGAAAGAGGTCGAGGTGCATGCCCAGGGCGTCGGCTACCAGGGACTTGATGATGTCGCCGTGCGAGCACATGGCGTAGGTGGCCTCGGGGCCGTGTGCCTCCTCGATCCGGGCGTTCCAGTCGCGTACCGCGTCCACCGCGCGGGCCTGCATCGCGCGCATCGACTCCCCGCCGGGGAAGGCGGCCGCGGACGGGTGCCGCTGGACGATCTCCATCAGCGGCTCGTCGCCCAGTTCGGCGAGTTTCCGGCCCGACCACTCGCCGTAATCGCATTCGCTGATCCGGTCCTCGATGTGCAGGGTGAGCCACGGCCGGGCGTCCAGCAGCGGCGCCACGGTCTCCCGGCAGCGCTGGAGCGGGCTGGAGACGACGGCGGTCAGCGGCACCTGCGCCAGCCGTGCGGGCAGCGCGGCGGACTGGGCGGCGCCGCGCTCGTCGAGAGCGACTCCGGGCGCCCGCCCGGCGAGCACCCCGGCGGTATTGGCGGTGGAGCGGCCGTGCCGCACCAGGATCAGCGTGGGCATGACCGCCACCCTACGTGCCCCGTACGCCTTCCTGGCAGGTGGCCGGGCGCCTTCCTGGCAGGTCGCCGGGCGACGCGCGAGAATGCCGGTGTGATCGTCGACAGCGCCATCTACCGGGAAGGCCGTCGCACCGAGTGCACGACCGACTTCTCGCACGCCCTGGAGGAGGCGCGGGCCGAGGGACACTCCTTCCTGTGGCTGGGGATGTACGAACCGACGGAGGAGGAGTTCGCCCGCGTCCGGTCCGAATTCGCGCTGCACCCGCTGGCCGTCGAAGACGCGCTCAAGGCACATCAGCGGCCCAAGCTGGAGGTCTTCGACGACTCGCTGTTCATGGTGCTGAAACCGGTCACCTACGACGACCGGGCCGACACGGTGACCGCCTCGGAGCTGATGGTCTTCGTGGGCGACGCGTTCGTCGTCACCGTCCGGCACGGTGAGGCCAGCCCGCTGGCGGCGGTGCGGCACCGGCTGGAGGAGCACCCGGAGATCCTGCGGCACGGTCCGGGGGCGGTGCTCTACGCGGTCAGTGACGCGGTGGTGGACCACTACATCGAGGTGGCCGCCGAACTCCAGTTGGATCTGGAGGAGTTGGAGGCGGAGGTTTTCGCTCCGGTGCGCGGCCGGGACACCAGGAACACCGCCGCCGAGATCTATGCATTCAAGCGCGAGGTGCTCGAATTCCGCCGGGCGACCGGCCCGTTGGCGGAGCCGATGGCCCGTCTGCAGAACCCCGGGGTGCCGTTCGTGCACGCACACGCC
Source organism: Streptomyces sp. NPDC048637 (assembly GCF_040650675.1). Classification (NCBI taxonomy): domain Bacteria; kingdom Bacillati; phylum Actinomycetota; class Actinomycetes; order Kitasatosporales; family Streptomycetaceae; genus Streptomyces; species Streptomyces sp. NPDC048637. The sequence continues at coordinate 87,068 of NZ_JBEZHQ010000037.1, read as the reverse complement.
CGGCCGTTCTTCCGCGATGTCGACGACCATCTCACCCGCGCCAACGAGTCGGTGGAGGGCCTGGACCGGCTGTTGTCGGACATTCTCTCCGCCCACCTCGCGCAGATGGGCGTGCGGCAGAACGACGACATGCGCAAGATCTCGGCCTGGGCGGCGCTGGCGGCCGTCCCCACCCTGATCGCCGGTATCTACGGCATGAACTTCGACAACATGCCGGAGCTGAAGTGGGACCTGGGATATCCGGTGATCCTCGTGGTGATGGTCATCATCGAGGTGTCGCTGTACCGGCTGTTCAAGCGCCGCGGCTGGCTCTGACGCCGAGGTCCCGCGGGCCGTCCGGTCCGCTCAGGCGAACTCCGGCGCGGAGGTCGCCGGTCCGCCCAGCGCATTCCGCCGCTCGGGCATCCGGAGGCTGACCAGCCGCCGCCAGCCGGCCAGCCGCTCATAGCCGTACACCGCCCGGATCCCGGCGGCGAGCGCGAGGGATTTCACCGTCGGCCACGTCAGGATGCGGCCCATATGGTCCATCACCGCCAGGCTGACGTCCCGGTAGACGACGATCTCGGCACGGGCGCACTCCCGCAGGATCCGCTGGATGGTGCGGCCGTGCCCGGCGCGGGCCAGCCGCAGCAGCTCCTCGTGGCAGTACGCGAGGTGGTTGTCCTCGTCGTGGGAGATCATCCGGACCGCCTTGCCCAGCTCGGGGTGGTCGCCGAAGTGCTTGGTGAGCAACAGCATCTGGCCGGAGGCGCGCTCCTCGGTGACCCGGCTGTGGCAGAGGTAGGTGATGATGTCGAGTTCGGTGAGCGGCTCGTCGCGGCGCAGCTTGTCGTGCGTCAGGCCGATGCCCCGCCGCTCCAGCAGCGCGGTGTAGTCGGTCTCCACCGGTACCTCGGTCGGCGTCAGTCCGCGCTTGCGCAGCAGGGCCTGGAAGATCCGGCCGTGTTTGTCCTCGTCGGCGCCGTGCCGGGTGACCTTGGGCGCCAGCTCACGCATGGACGCGGGCAGCAGCGCGGCGATCCGGCCGTTCTCCCAGCCGCCCTGGGCCTCCCCGCTCGCCGCGATGGAGCAGAACAGGCGGAAGGAATCGTCGTTGCCGACGATCTCCTGGAACAGACTTCGGGCCGAGAGCATCTATGCCACCTCCGAACGGACACACCCGTAAAGGAAAAGTCAATTGGGGTGTTCCATGGGCGGCAACCGGAGCGGCGGTCCGTTCGGCCGTTCGGGGGAAGCGGGTCCCCGCTGCGGGCGTAACCAGCGTGCCCGTGGCCGCGTTGTGCTGCCTGACGGCCGTGGTGGGGAAGACCCCCGAGCCCCCACCACGGCCGCGGAGCCCGGCCGGCCCGGCGCTCCGGGCGCCGGGCCGGGTGCGGGCCGACGGGAGCGGCCCCCGGTGGGGCGCTACGCCAGACCGGCGTGCTCCAGGGCCTCGGTACCGGCCCGCAGCGACGCCAGCCGGTCCTCCAGGGAGAAGCCCGCCGGGGCCAGCGTCAGCGTGGTCACACCGGCCGCCGCGTAGGCCTGCATCCGCTCGGCGATCCGCTCAACGGAGCCGAGCAGTGTGGTCTGGTCGATCAGCCGCTCCGGGATCGCGGCGGCGGCGCCTTCCTTGTCGCCGGACAGGTACTTGTCCTGGATCTCGGCGGCTTCCTTCCCGTAACCCATGCGCTGTGCGAGCTGGTTGTAGAAGTTCTGCTTGGGGCTGCCCATACCGCCGACATAGAGCGCGGTGTACGGACGGAACATGTCCGCCAGCGCGCTGACGTCCTTGTCCGCGCCGACGGCCAGCGGCAGCGTCGGACAGATGTCGAAGCCGTCCAGCGTCTTGCCCGCCTTCTCGCGGCCGGCCCGGAGGTGCGAGACCCCGGTCTCCTCCAGATGCTCGGCCGAGGGGAAGATCAGCAGCGCGCCGTCGGCGATCTCACCGGTCTGCTGGAGGTTCTTGGGGCCGATCGCGGCGATATAGAGCGGGATGTGCTCGCGCTGCGGGTGCACCGTGAGCTTCAGCGGCTTGCCCGGACCGCCCGGCAGCGGCAGCGTCCAGTGCTCGCCCTCGTAGGACAGCCGCTCGCGCGTCATGGCCTTGCGGACGATGTCCACGTACTCGCGGGTGCGCGCCAGCGGCTTGTCGAACTTGACGCCGTACCAGCCCTCGGACACCTGCGGCCCCGAGACGCCGAGCCCCAGCCGGAACCGGCCCCCGGAGAGGGAGTCCAGGGTCGCGGCCGTCATCGCGGTCATCGCGGGCGCGCGCGCCGGGATCTGGAAGATCGCCGAGCCGATGTCGATCCGCTCGGTCTGGGCCGCGACCCAGGAGAGCACGGTGGCGGCGTCGGAGCCGTAGGCCTCCGCGGCCCAGCAGACGGAGTAACCGAGGCGGTCGGCCTCCTGCGCCACCGCGAGATTGTCGGAGTCCATCCCGGCGCCCCAGTAGCCGAGGTTGATGCCAAGCCTCATGCCGCTCCCCTTACCCATCAGTAACGTCGCTGTTCCGGGGACTGTAGCCCCCAGCCGCGCCGACTGTCATCGGCGGGTTGTCCACAGGTCCCCTGACGGCGGCGCTCGCCCAGTAATCTCAAGGCCCATGGAGCAAAGGCACCTCGGCCGTACGGGCCTTCGCGTGACCCGCCTCGGGCTCGGCACCCTGAACTGGGCCCGTGACACGGACGAGCAGGAAGCCGCCGACCAGCTCAAGGCGTTCTGGGAGGCCGGCGGCAGCCTCGTGGACACCGCCGACATCTACGCCGACGGCGGCGCCGAATACCTCCTGGGCCGGCTGACGGAAGAGCTCGTTCCGCGCGAGGATCTGGTGATCGCCACCAAGGCCGGCAGCGTCCTGGAGGCGGACCGCCGGGTCGACGGCTCCCGGCGCCATCTCCTCGCCGCCCTGGACGCCTCCCTGGAGCGGCTGGGCACCGACTACGTCGACCTGTGGCAGCTGCACGCCTTCGATCCGCACACGCCGCTGGAGGAGACGCTGCAGGCCCTCGACCTCGCCGTCGCCAGCGGCCGGGCGCGCTATGTGGGGCTGTCGAACTTCTCCGGCTGGCAGCTCGCCAAGGCCGGCACCTGGCAGCTCGCGGCGCCCGGTGCACGCAACCGGCTCGCGAGCACACAGATGGAGTACTCCCTCCTGCAGCGCGGCATCGAGCGGGAGGTGCTGCCCGCGGCGCTCGATCTCGGTATCGGCCTGCTGCCGTCGTCGCCGCTCGGCCGCGGAGTGCTGACCGGCAAGTACCGCCATGCGACACCGGCCGACTCCCGTGGCGCCTCGGAGCATCTGGCGGCGTTCGTCGCGCCCTATCTCGACGAGACGGCGAGCCGGGTCGTCGAAGCGGTCACCACCGCCGCCGACGGACTGGCCGTCACCCCGCTCCAGGTCGCGCTCTCCTGGGTCCGCGACCGCCCCGGCGTGACCGCGCCGATTCTGGGCGCCCGCACAGCGCAGCAGCTCAGAGCCGCATTGTCAGTGGAGACCCTTAGTCTTCCTGACGAGATCCGACGGGCGCTGGACGATGTTTCGGCGCCGGTGCACCACTACCCCGATCACGACTGGAGCACGCTGTGAGTACCGACCGCCTCGCCGGCGAAACCCCGCCCGGGCAGGAGGCCGCACCCGGCACCGCGGAGGCCCAGACGCCCGATGACGCGGCGTCACCGGGAGGCGCAGCAGCGCCCGGCGATGACGCGACGGTGAGCGAGGGGGCGGCCGAGGCACCCGGCGCGGAGGCCGAGGCTCCGGCTTCCGGTGCGGAGTCCGGCGCTCCCGGTGCTGACACCGGCGCTCCCGCTTCCGGCTCGGAGCCTTCCCGCTCGGAGCCCGGCACGCAGCCTTCCGGCTCCGAGTCCGGCGCTCCGGCATTCGGCTCGGAGCCCAGCCCTGCCGCCGCCGGCTCGGAGACCGAGGCTGCGGCCCCCGGGGCGGACACCGAGACTGCGGCCCCCGGCGCGGACACCGAGACTGCGGCCCCCGGGGCGGAGACCGAGGCCCCGGCCCCCGGTGCCGGTGCTGAGGCCCAGGTGCCAGGCTCCGATACGGACGCCAAGACTCCGGGCGCCGATGCGGCGAAGGAGAGCCCGGCGTCCGGAGCGGCCAAGGCGACCGCGGACGCGCTGGCGGCGGCGGTGCGGGCCGTGGAGAGCGGCGAGCGCTCCGCCGCTTCGTTCTTCAACGACGCCCCCCGCCCCGCCAGGCCCGCCGCACCCGCCGCCCAGCCTGCCAAGGCCGCCCCGCAGGGCGCACCCACGGGCCCGGCCCCGGAGTCGCCCCGGCAGCGCACCGCGCAGGAGACCGGCGGTCCGGCCCGTCCGGGCGTCGCGGACGGGGGCGCGACAGGCCCTGCCGCCGCACCGGCAACCACCGGCCCCGCCCCCGCTCCCCGGCCCGCCGTGCCCGTCACGCCCGGGATCGAGGGCGTACGGCAGGTCCTCGCGGCCGGTGGTGCTCCCGAGACGCTGGCCGAGCAGGCCGCGGAGGTGCTGGGTGAGCGGGCCGCGGAGGCCCTGAGTGAGGACCCGTGGCTGCTGCTCGGGGTGCCCGGGGTACGCCCCGAGCAGGCCGACGGCTTTGCACGGGCGCTGCTCGGCGCCGCCTGCGGGCCGGGCGACGAGCGGCGCGCTCAGGCACTGGTCGGCTGGCTGCTGGAACAGGCCGCGCTCGCGGGCCACTCCGCCCTGGAGGCCGCCGCCCTGCGCGCGGCCCTCGACCAGCGCTCGGTGCCCGACCCCGGTGACGCCCTGCAATCCGCCATCGCGGACGGTGCGGTGCTGGTCTTCCAGGACGCGATCGACGAGCCGGGCCGGGCGCGTCCGGCGACGGGCGACGACGAGGAGGAAGAGCAGCCGGTCCGGCTCCTGCTCGGCCTGGACCGGTTCGCGATGGCCGAGGAGAGCGTGGCCGACGGTCTGGCACGGCTGCTCAACACCTTCGAAGCGGTGGCGGAGCCGGTGCAGGACACGGCATCGGCCGAGACCGGCGACGCCCCGGCCGAGGCGGAGCCGGCGGCCGGCGACGGGGCCGCGGCGGCGGACGGGCCTGCGGCCGCGGAGAGCGCCGCCGCCACGGCCCCCGCCACCGACGCCCACACCGACACCCACACCGACGACGACACGGCTCCCCGGCCCGTCCGTCCCTCCGCCGCCGCCTGGGAGGCCGCGGCGGCCGCCGCTCCGTCGCCGTCGGCCGCGGAGCTCATCCGCGCCGCCGCGCACAGCGGACTGGTGACCCACACCGGCGCGGAGGCGGCCCGCGCCGAGCCGGCCGCACTGATCGCCGCGGCCCGCTCGCTGGGGCTGCGGGCCTTCGGCGCCACACACACCGAGAACGGCCGCCGTCGGCTGGCCGCACACCTCACCGAGAGCGCGCCCGACACCACGGCCACCGGCTCCGCGGACCCCGCCACGGCAGCGCTGACCGTCTCCGGCCTGCTGTCCGGCCGGCAGGGCCCCGGACGGGACGCGGACGGCGCCCTCGCGCTCGATCTGCTGGTCATGCTGGACGCCCCGCAGCTGGATCTGGAGACCGCCGCGCTGCTCGTCGAGTCGCTGACCGACGGGACCCGGCTGGTGCTCAGCGGCGATCCCGGCGTGCTGTGGTCCGCCGGTCCCGGCCGGCTGTTCGCCGATCTGCTCGCGGCCCGTTTCTGTCCGCAGGTCGCCTCGCGTACCCCGGACTTCGGCCCGATCGGCGAGCTGGTGTCGGGCATCGGCATCGGCGAGCTGAGCCAGGTCGAGGCGCCCGGCAAGGAGGTGGTGATCGTCCCGGTGCGGGATGCCGGCGAGGCGGTGCACCGCACCGTCCAGCTGGTCGCCGACTCCGTGCCCCGGGCGCTCGGTGTCCCCGCAGACCACACGCAGGTCATCACGGTCGGCCACGGCGGCGCGGCCGGCACCCGCGCGCTCAACGCCGCCCTCAAGGAACGGCTCAATCCCGGTCCCGGCCGGTTCGGCGGCTTCGACCCCGGCGACCGCGTGGCCTACACCCCGGCGCCCGGCCGCACGGCGCCCGGCACGGTCACCGGCGCGGACGCGGCCGGGCTGCACCTCGACTGCGACGGCTCCGCGGTCGTGGTGCCCCGCGAACAGGTCGGCGCCGGAGCCGTGCGTCACGGCTGGGCACTCACCGCCCATCAGGCGGCCGGAACACGCTGGCCCGCCGCGGTGGTCGTGCTGCCCGGGGACGCCACCGGCGGGCTGACCCGCGCCTGGGTCTACACCGCCTTCAGCCGCGGCGAGCGGCATCTGTCGGTCGTCCAGGGCGCCGACCAGGCGCTGGCCCGCGCCGTCACCGAGGTGCCCGTGAAGGAGCGCACCACCCGGCTGCGCAGCCTGCTGCAGCAGAGCGTGCAGACCACCGAGGAGCCGCCGGCGGCCGGCTGAGCCCCCGGCCCGGCTCCCTCCGCGCGGCCCCCGTATATGCCGCTGCCCCCCGGCCCGTCGCAGATTCTGCTGACGGACCGGGGGCAGCGGCATATACGGGCCAGGAGGCAGCGCCGGTGCGCACAGGGCACCCCGGCGCCGCCCTCACCGTTCGTGGTCGAGCGACTCCATCAGGTCGTCCTCGCCCAGTTCCTCGTCGAAGACCGCACTGACGTCGAAGCGGCACACCACCCGCTGGGGATCCGCCTGGTCGAACGGAGCGGACAGCCACTCCCCCGGCTCGGCCGGCTCGTCGGCGGCCGCCACCCACAGCGTGGAATCGCCCTCCTCCAGGCCGAACTCCTTGTGCCGGGAGGCGATCTCGTCCGGTTCGAACTCCCCGAAGAGCACACCGAGTGCCGCATGCACGCTGGTGCCGACGACCGCGGCGGCATCGGCGCCCTTGCCCGCCGCCTCGTCGGCGGCGTCCGGATCAAGATCGGCGATGCGCTGTGCCTGATGCAGCAGTCGCTGCGGTGCGGCGACGGTGTAGTCGCGCCGGATCAGCACGCTCAGCGCACTCGGCTCTTCCGGGCCCGCGTAAGCGGGCAGCGCCTCGTTTCCGGGGATCTCGAAGGGGGTGACCTCGTCGTAGGTGTCGTAGAGCAGCTCGTCATAGACCTCAGCCGCCGCGGCGAGCTCGTCGAACGCGGCGTACACGGCCGGATCATCCTGCCCCGAGCGGCGTTCGACCGCGTCGAGGTGACGGTCCAGCGCGGCTTTGACCGCCTCGGCGGCGGCACGTACCTCGGCAGCGGAAGGCTGCGCAGCATCAGACATAGTGCAGACGCTATCCGTACCGGGGCCGGTCCCGCACAATAGATGCGATGCCGGAATACGAATTCTGCGATGTGTATGTGCCCCGGGGAGTCTCCCGGAAGGCCGCCACCCGCCTGCTGACCGACCATGCCGAGTACGGACACTGGGAGTTGGACCGACTGCGTCTGAACCCCGACGGCAGCCGTAAGGTGCGGCTGCGCCGCCGGATCATCCGCCAGCTCCGCGCCACCTGGTGAGCGCCACCGGGGTCTGAGCACAGCAGAGCGGGCCCCGTCGGGACGGGGCCCGCTCGCTGATCTACCGGTGGGCTATCTGCTGCTGGTCACCGGCGGGCGGCGCGCGCCTTGCGGTAGAGCAGGGCGCCACCGAGCAGCATTCCGGCGCTGGCCGGAACCGCGTAGCCGATCGACCCCGCACCGGTCTGTGCGAGGTGCCCGGCGGGCTTGGCGGGCGTCACCTGCTGGCTGTGCCCCCCGGTCTGCGGCTTCGTACCCGGCTTGTGCGGGGTCTGCTGGCTCGGGTTGCCCGGCTGGTGGGGCTTGCCGGGGTGATGCGGCTTGCTCGGGTGGTGCGGCTTGCTCGGCTCGTGCGGCTTACCCGGGTGGTGCGGCCTGGCCGGGGTCGCCGACGACCCGTTGGCGCAGTTGTTGCCAAAGGCGGGGTTGAGCAGTCCGCCTCCCGAGACATGGTTGCCGCAGGCGTTCACCGGTACGTCGACCGGAGCCTGGACATTGTTGCCCGACACGACACCGGGCGAGTTCGAGGTGCTGCCGGCGGCGCCGGCGCCCGTGTGCCCGCCCTGGTGGTGACCACCGTGGTGCCTGCCACCGACATCATTGGCGCAGTTGTTGCCGAACGAGGGGTTCAGCAGCCCGACGACATTGACGGTGTTACCGCAGGCGTTCACCGGTACATGGACCGGTACCTGAACGTTGTTGCCGGATCCCACGCCCGGCGAATGCGCCGCGCCTCCGGCGGCTCCCGCGTCGGCGTGTGCATAGCCGGCGGCCATGGCGAGTACGCCACTGGCGGCGGCCGCGGTGATCAGGCCCTTTCGTGCGACCTGTCTCATAGGTTGTTCCCCTGCCTAGTGCCTTACAGGAATACGGACGAGTGGCGGTCTTCGAAAAGATCCACCCGCCCGCCGAAATACCCAGCGGCTCCGATTGCGTGGCACGCCTCCGGAGCCGAGCCGGGTCAGACCCTTACGGGTGTAAATACAACGCCAAAGGACGTCAGAAGGTCACTTGTTGACGCAGCCGGCACCGAAGGTGGGGTTCAGCAGCCCGATCACGGAGATCGTGTTGCCGCAAGCGTTCACCGGGACCTGGACCGGCACCTGAACGGTGTTGCCGGACACCACGCCCGGGGAGTTCAGGGCCGCACCCTGGGCACCCGAGTCGGCAACGGCCAGGCCCGCACCGGCGAGTACGACACCACCAGCGACTGCCGCAGCAGCGACGACCTTCTTGATCATTATTCCTCCTTGTAGCCAATACGATCCCAGCCGCGGACCGCACTGACTGCAACGAGGAAAATGACGTTCAAGCTACGAACACATCAGTGTGTTCACTCTTTTCAGCGAAGCCGGCACGAAAGGCAGGAAAATCGCGCCGAATTCAGCTCTGGTCGATGAACCGATCGAGCACCCGCACCCCGAACTTCAGTCCGTCCACCGGCACTCGCTCGTCCACACCGTGGAACATTCCTGCGAAGTCCAGCTCCGGCGGCAGCTTCAGCGGGGCGAAGCCGAATCCGCGGATCCCGAGATCGTCGAAGGACTTGGCGTCCGTACCGGCGGACAGCATGTACGGCACCGCCCGCGCGATCGGGTCCTCGGCCTGCAGCGCCGACTGCATCGCGTCGACCAGCGCACCGTCGAAGGTGGTCTCCAGCGCCTTGTCCGCATGGACGTCCTCGCGCTTGACCCGCGGGCCCAGGATCCGGTCCAGGTCGGCCAGGAACTCCTCCTCGTAGCCCGGCAGGAACCGGCCGTCGACATGCGCGGTGGCCTGTCCCGGGATGACATTGACCTTGTAACCGGCGCCCAGCTGCGTGGGGTTGGCGGTGTTCTTGAGCGAGGCGCCGATCAGTTTGGCGATGCCGCCGAGCTTCGCCAGCGTGGCGTCCATGTCCTCCGGGTCGAGCTCGGTGCCCAGCGCGTCCCCGAGCTGGTCGAGGAAGGACCGCAGGGTCTTCGTCACCCGCACCGGGAACTCGTGCCGGCCCAACCGCCCGACGGCCTCGGACAGTTCGGTGATGGCGTTGTCCTTGTGGATCATCGAACCGTGTCCGGCGCTGCCGTCCACGGTCAGCTTCATCCAGTGCATGCCCTTCTGGGCCGTCTCGATGAGATAGAGCCGGACCTGCTCGTTGACCGTGAAGGAGAAGCCGCCGACCTCGCTGATCGCCTCCGTGACCCCCTCGAAGAGGTGCGGATGGTGGTCGACGAGATAACGCGCGCCGTAGGTGCCGCCCGCCTCCTCGTCCGCGAGGAAGGCCAGCACGATGTCGCGCGGCGGCTTGCGCCCGCTGCGCAGCCGGTCACGGACGACCGCCAGCGTCATCGCGTCCATGTCCTTCATGTCGACCGCGCCACGGCCCCAGACGCAGCCGTCGGCGATCTCACCGGAGAAGGGGTGGTGGGTCCAGTCGTCGGCGTTGGCCGGGACGACGTCGGTGTGTCCGTGGATGAGCAGCGCGGGCCGGGAGCGGTCCTCGCCCTCGATCCGGGCGACGGTCGAGGCGCGGCCCTTGTGGGACTCGAAGATCTGCGGCTCCAGGCCGACCTCGGCGAGCTTCTCCGCGACGTACTCGGCGGCGGCCCGCTCACCCGGGCCCGAGTGGTCGCCGTAGTTGCTGGTGTCCATCCTGATCAGGTCCCGGCAGAGGTCGACCACCTCGTCCTCGCCGGTGACCGTGCGGGCCGGCTGTGACTCACTCATGCCTGAACCTCGCTTCGCTCGGCCCCGCATTCGCGGGGCTCGCACCCTTCCCTGGTTCGCTCGCGGAGCTCGCTCACAGTGCCTCCTTAGGGTTCACGGCCGCCTCGCGCACCCCGAGGGCACGGCCCGCGGCAGGGGTCCACTGCCATCCTCCACCCGTCACCCCCTGCACCCAAGGCCGCAATACTCCCGACATGCCCTGGTCACAGCCCCGCATCCGGCCACATGTGCGGGTGATCGACCACCCTCGAAGGTTTGCTATTGTTTTCCACGTCGGAACGGCCCAGGCCGCAACGGCAGACACCTTGTCCGGGTGGCGGAATGGCAGACGCGCTAGCTTGAGGTGCTAGTGCCCTTTATCGGGCGTGGGGGTTCAAGTCCCCCCTCGGACACGCAGATACGCACATGTCAGCGGGTTGTGACCGTACGGTCACAACCCGCTGATTTGCGTGGTACTCCAGCTCAAGGCCGCAATCGGCGTAGAGCGGGGCTATGTCTTCCGGGTCGGCGACCTGGAGCCGGCCGGCCATGCCTCCGAGGGCCTTGATCATGTGGTGGACCTGTTCCTCGGTGAGGATGTCCCGCTGAGCGTCCGACGCGGCGGCGAGCTGCTGGCGGGCGGCTGTCTGCTCGTTCTGGGCGGCGGTGATCCAGCCGGCTACGACCGCGGGATCGGCTCCGGCATCCAATGCGGCGCGGTATCGGTCGATGCGTCGATCCGTCTCGGTGACGATCCGCCGTGCGGCTTCCAGGGCGGGGGGCGGCAGCCGGTTGCCGCTGCCGGCTCTCACACATGGCCCGGATGGTGCGGCCAAGATGTCCGGGTGCGAAGACGCGGGTGAGCGCCGAGGGCATGGGCTGAGCTATTGCCGGGAGCTGGGTCGACCTCGGCGAGCACGCACTCGCCGTGCACCGCCCGCAGCTGGCAGCGCTGCTGACCGCCATGCGGGCAGAGGCGGACTATCGCGAGGTGCTGTGCCTTGTGCTTACCAGGGAAAGGCTGGCAACCAACACCACGCACCGTCTGCTGCTCGAACAGCGCGTCCTTGCAGCCGGAGGCCGGACGGTCACCACATTCGACGAGTCCGACCAACCGACCCTGAGCGCCATTCTGGAGGGGGAGGGCCCGTGACTCCACATCAGCGCCGCATCGTCACCTACCTGACGTGCCTGGCCGCGCTTGCTCTTGTGCTCACCATCGGCATCATCGGCGGTGGCCATGACTAGCTCGAGTCAGCGTCCGCAGGTTGGCGATGAAGTCGAGGAGGCCACTGGCCGCCGAGCGATCGTCACCGACATCAGGAAGGGCATTCCGTACCTGCGAGCTGTGGGGCGTAGGGAGTGGCCCGCAGAGGATCCGGACTCGCTCACGGTGATGCGGACGCGGTCGCAGCGGATCGCGGACGGTGACCTGTACTGAGCGCATGGTGACGCAGCCGTAGTCAGTTTCGTCAGAGCTGCGCACGATCCCCGATGTACCTCGTCATCTCGCAGGCCATCCGCGAGATTCCGGCGAATTTCACGCACAGTCTGGTATCGGTACCGGTGTCGAATCTGCCCCACCTATGGCTGAGCGTACTTCCGACCCGGTGTGCCTGCGCTGTGCTGAAGCGCCGCCCATTCATGAAGACGCTGACCTGCCGGTGCTTCGTCCCCCGGGAAGGGTTGGTCCAGATCGCCGTCACGGAATTCAAATGATTGCGACCCTCCAGGCGGATACAGACCTGAGGCCCCGAGAAGTGGTGCGTACAAGCACTGGTGTCAGCCGCAGCCGGGACCGCGGTCGCAAAGAGGAGCAGCACCGAGACCATCACTAGAGGGATGGAACGCTTCAAAACCGGACTAGATGTCATGAACGTCACGCTTGCTCAACGCGCTGTCGGCACGAAGGCATCGCCGCCTTCACCGCGATCACTCAACCAGCCGAGCACCCGGCCCCACAAGCTGACCTGCCCTGGGACGACTTCAAGTCTCCGAACATGCCCCAGCACAGCTACAGCAGTTCCGACCAGACCTGCCGGACGCCATCCGACATATGAACCGGGTGGTGACCTTCGGCAAGGCTCACGAGGCCGTTGGGAGGAATCCGATCTGCACGAGCCCGGTGGGACCCCGGCGGGGAACGAACTGCGCCCGGCCCGGGGGCATGGGCGTGGCCTTGGTAGTGCCGATGAGCGGCCCTTCTTCGGGGTCGCCGGAGAGGATGATCCCTTGGGCGCCGAGTTCTTTGAGGCGTCGGGTGACGGGTTCGAAGGTGGCGCGGGCGGCGCCTGCGGTGGAGCGGGCCACGATCACGCGCAGGCCGATGTCGCCGGCGTAGGGCAGGTACTCGGCGATTGCCTCCAGCGGGTTGCCGGAGGGCAGGGCGACAAGGTCGTAGTCGTCGATGACGACGAAGACCTCAGGCCCCTGCCACCAGCTACGGGCACGCATCTGTTCGGCAGTCGTGTCTTCGGTGGGCATGCGAGTGCCCAGCAGCGGGCCGAGCTGTGCCAGCCCCTGTTCCAGGGAACCGACGGCCGGCGCATAGTGCAGGACATGGTCCTCGGGAAGATGCCCGAACAGGCCGCGCCGGTAGTCGCCGACCAGCAGCAGCGCTTCATGTGGCTGATGCTGGTCGGCGATGCGCTGGGCGATCAGGCGCAGGAGTGCGGACTTTCCTGATTCGCTCTCGCCGTAGATGACCAGGAGCGGGTCGGTGTCGAGATTGACGTACACCGGGGAGAGGGTGGCTTCCTCGACCCCGATGGCGCAGCCGAGCTCAAGCGTTTCGCTGGCCTTGGGCAGGTCGTCCGCGGACAGCCGGTCGGGAAGCATCCGGACGGGTGGGCACACCGACCCGGACCAGTGAGCCTCGATCTGCGCCACGAGCTGCTCGCTGCTCCATGCCGGGCTATCCACGGAGCCGGAGTCGGGGTTGTCGAGGTGGGGCAGGGCGGTGACGAAGTGGACTCCTCCTACTGCGAGGCCGTGGCCGGGGCGGTTGATGGGGATGTTGCGGGCGCGTTTGCGGTCGTGTGCGGAATCGAGCGGGTCCGCCAGGCGCAGTTCCAGGCGAGCGCCGAACTGGTCGGTGAGCGCGGGCCGCATCTCGTTGTACCGGGAAGCCACGACGAAGAGGTGGACACCGTAGGCGAGACCGCGCAGCGCCAGAGCTTCGATGTCGGGGACCAGGTTCTCCCACTCACGTTTGAACGCGGCCCAGCCGTCGATGACCAGGAAGACATCGCCCCACAGATGGTCGTCGTAATGGCCATCCGCGCGGCGTGCGCGGTACGTCTGCATGGAGTCGATGTGATGGGCGTGGAAGAACTCCTCCCGCTCACGGAGGATGCCCATCACCTCGGCAACGCTCCGCCGCACCTTGCCGGCCTCCAGCCGTGACGCGACGCCTCCGACGTGCGGGAGTCCGGCGAGGGTGAACAGGCTGCCGCCGCCGTAGTCCACGCAGTAGAACTGCACTTCTTTCGGCGTGTGCGTCAACGAGAGCGACAGTATGAGTGTGCGCAGGAGGGTTGATTTCCCCGAGCGGGGGCCTCCGATGACGACGACATGACCGCCCGGACCGGAAAGGTCCTGAGTGAGGATGTCGCGACACTGTTCCAACGGCTTGTCCGCCATTCCGAGCGGAATGGTAAGACTCAAGGTCCGCGGGTCGGCTGCATGCAGACCACGTTCGGCTGTGATCGACATGGGTGGCAGCAGCTGACCGAGGGAAGGGGAAATCTCCAGTGGCGGCAACCAGATCTGCCGTGCGGGTGTCCCCTGCCCTGCCAGGCGATCGACGATGACGTCCAGGACGGTCTCGGCGGGTGCGGTCGATGCCTGCGGATTCGCCTCCTGCTCCGGAGCCGGCGCGTCGAATGTGGCGCAAGCCGACTCCGCTGTGAAAAGCACGGGGGACCGCTCGACGACACGCTGACCGGCCACTGGAGCGGCAGCGGCCTGGTGCGGGGCGGATACGTAAGCGGACTTGAATTGTGTAGCGGGTTCGGTGCCGTGCTGCAAGAGCCCGGCACCGGGGACCGAGGGCAGATGGTAGGCGGCCGGGGTGCCGAGTGCGGCGCGGGACTCGTCAGCGGAGAAAGTACGCATGACCAGCCGGTAGGACAGGTAGGTATCCAGGCCGTGCAGTTGTCCCTCCTCCAGACGCTGGGTGGCCAGCAGCAGATGTATTCCCAGGGAACGACCGATACGGCCGATCTGCAGGAACATCTGGAGGAAGTCGGGCCGGGAGGCCAGCAGCTCGCTGAACTCATCCAGCACGATCAGCAGGGACGGTAGAGGCTCCAGCTGGGCGCCCGCAGCCCTTGCCTTCTCGTAGTCGTGGATGTTGGCGAAATTGCCGCTGGAGTGCAGCAGTTCCTGGCGCCGTGTCAGCTCGCTGGTGACCGCATCGTGCATACGATCAACGAGTGCGAGGTCCTCTACGAGATTGGTGATCAGCGCCGCCACATGTGGCAGGTCGGCCAGGCCGGCGAATGTCGCCCCGCCTTTGAAGTCCGCCAGAGTGAAGTTCAACGTCTCCGACGAGTGCGTGGCGGCCAGGCCCAGGACCAGCGTACGCAGCAGCTCGGACTTACCCGAGCCGGTGGCACCCACACACAGGCCATGCGGCCCCATGCCGCCCTGGGAAGCCTCCTTGAGGTCCAGCGCCACGGGCGCGCCGTCTCCATCGACACCGATGGGTACTCGCAGCCGGCCCTGGGGGCCGCGCGGGCGCCACGCCTGCGTCACATCCAGCGACGCTGGTGCGTTGATGCCCATCAGCTCGGCGAAGTCCAGGTCGCCCACCAGCGGATCCACGTCTTCCTCGGCGTGGCTGCGCAAGGGAGCCAGCGCACGGGCCAACGCCACCGCCTCCGTGCCCGACAGGACATCCGGAACACCCTCGTATGCCGCACCGGCCCCGGACTCCAGACGCAACTCGCCCGGCGTGACGGTCAACACCGACTGCCCATAGCCGTCCCTTGCAAGGTCGCTGCCGGGCTCGACCTCGAGAACGGTCATGCCCAGGCGCTCTTCCCGGCCGACGCCCGCCACCTGCTCCTTCAACACGACCACGTGCGGCCGGTCGAGAAGCGGCTGGGCGTCGCGCTGAAACTCTGGTCGCGTAGCGAGGTCTTCGGCCAGCAACTCCTCAAGGGCGTCCAACGAGCGGCACACCAGGAGCCCCGGCCCGGTCCCATCCAAAGCTATGTGGTGCTGGACGTGCGGCAGCCACTTGACCCAGTCCCACTCCGGCAGTGCTCCCGGCGCCGCGACCACCGCGATCCGTAGGTCGGCAGGCGAATGCAAGGCGGCCAGCTGGCACACGATCGCCCGCACCGTCCCATAGACGGCTTCCGCATCGCCTCGGATCACCAGCCGTGGGAAGGCACGCAGCGAAACGGCCAGAGGCAGGTCATCGAGCTGCCCGTAGGCGGCCAGGAATTGCCGCAGCGCATGCTCAGCCAGCGGATCCCACTCGTCGGCCGGCTCTGCCCGGGGCACGACCAGCCTGGTAGCAAGCTTCTGCGTGCCCCGCCCGATACGTACCTCAGCGAAGTCGTCATCGGCCGGCCGCCGCTCCCACAGACGGCGGCGATGCGCAACAACGGCCCACAACTGGGCCGGCTCGGGGAAGGCGTAGCACTCCGAACGCCGTTGCCTGCGCGCGGTCTCCCGCACCTCCTCCCGGGCGCGCGCAAGGTGCCTCAGATAATCCCGCCGTTCCCCATTCATGTACGTAGCCGATCCACGCAGGGCCCGCACGATCTGGGCCAAGGCCAGCGCCAGCGTGGAGACCACCATCACGGCGCCCATCACCCTCATGAACGGGTGCGAGCCCGGAAGGAAGAAGAACGCCGCGGATCCGCCCATCCCCATCATGGGCATCAGCATCAATGCGACCGACTCGCTCCCCTTTCGGGGCAGCGTGGGCGGAGCCTTCAGCCGAAGCTCGCCCTTGGAATATTCACGAGGCAGCGTCCGGACAGGACGCTTGACGGTAACGGTTGCCAACGGGCGCCCGGCTACTGCCCGAAACCCGAGCCGGGCCGCTGCCCGTCATACGGCGGCTGGGCGCCACCCGGTCGCGGCGGAGCCATATATGCGCCGGGAATGACAGGGGGCGCAGGTGGGACGACAGGGCGGCGTCGCCGGATTACCACCACGGCCAGAGCAGCCATGAGTCCTAGGGCCACCACCCCCGCGACAGCCGCTACGACGTACACCGACCGGTCTCCGCTGGAGGAGGTGCCGGGTTTGGCGGCTTCGGCGGGAGCGGCTGCGGAGGGGGTGGGCGACGGAGCGGGCAGGGGCCCGTTCTTTGATCCGGCAGGAATGTCGGCGGTCAGCGCACTGTAGGGGCGGATGAAGCCATAGCCGTAATGCTTGTCCGGAACCTTCAACCCGGTCGCCGATTCCGGCAGCTTCGCCGTCTTCACGAGGCGGTTGGCGATCTGACCCGCCGTGAGATCTGGAAACTTCGCACGAAGGAGAGCGGCGGCTGCCGAAACGTAGGCCGTGGAATTGGAGGTTCCACTCCCTCCGCCGTACTGGCGGCGCGGCCCCGCGCTCACAACGTCCACGGCGGGCGCTGAGAGCAGAACGTGTGGCCCGTAGTTGGACTTGTCCCAGATCTTCCCGGAGGAGTCGACACCGCCCACCGAAATCACACCGGGATAGCTTGCGGGATAGTTCGGCGTGCCAACGCCGTCATTCCCGGACGCGGCCACAATGACGGCGTCTCTCTCCTGCGCATACCGGATGGCGTCATCCATGCCGGGGACCTTGAACTCATCCCCCAGCGAAAGGTTAATGACCGTCGCACCATGGTCCACGGCGTAACGAATCGCTTGCGACACCGGAGCATCCCCTTTGCCAGTGCCGACGCCCAAGCCGTCGTCCGTGTTGACGCGCAAAGAAAGGATTTTCGCGGCAGGGGCCAGTCCCATGATGCCGGCTCTACCACCTGGCCCGTGGCCATGGCCTGCAATCAACGACGCCATGGCGGTGCCGTGTACATCCTCCTTCTCGCGGTCGGCACGGCCGCTGCCCTTGAGAAAGTCCTTGCCTGGCAACACGCTGCCTACAAGATCGGGATGAGTCCCGTCGACACCAGAGTCGACGAGGGCGACGGTCACCCCTTTCCCTGTGGACACCTTCCGAATGCCATCCACGTCGAACGACGCCACAGCCCACTGCCGATCGCGAATGGAATCGGCGACTGCAGGAGGCGCCAACTGCACGACACCGGCCCCACATAGCAGCACCGCCCCACCCGCCGACCGGACCCACCGCTTGAACGTCACGCCCTGCCGCTTCCTTCCGAACCGTCCGGCCCCAACTCACGCTCCTGCTGCACCGGCGCCTCAGGGGCACCGCGCTCCTCAGAGGACGGCACTCCGATGACTCCAGGCACAACGTCGCGCTGCGGAACCCAGGTCTCCTCATCCTCGACCAAGTAGTCCGGCCTCGATGAACCCCGCCGCTCCCGGTCCTCACGGCCCGAGCGTCCACCAGGCGGCACACCCATTGGGCCCCGACCTCGCGAAGACGGTCCCGAGCCGCTGTTGAGGCCGCCACCACGACTGCGATGCAGACCCGAGCCTCCCTGGGCGCCCTTCCCCGGCGCACCTGGCTTAGCCGGCTCTCCGACGACACCGCCGGGACGCCGCGTCAGCCCACCCTGGCGCCCACGCGCACTCCCTGAGCCGGACGCACCAGAGCCACCCGTACCACCGATCGGTGGCCGCGCCCCCTGGCCCGTCCGATCAGGGGTCCCCGGCGCAGTAGACCTTCCCGAACCCGCACGACCACCTCCAGGCGTCGCTCCCGGGACCGGCGAGCCGGGGCGTGCCGGCCTGCCGCCGAGCGGACCACGCCCGCCACCGAGCGGCAGACCGCCAGAAGGCACGCCTGGCTCGCCGGTCCCCGAACCGAAGTCACGAGGGGCTCCTCCGACTACCGGACCGCCAGAGCCTGCGCGCGACGGGCCGACGGGCCTCGGAACCCCGCCTCGCACACCATCCAGCGACGTACCAGGACGCGGTGCCTTCGGTGCAGAGGGATGCGCCACCGGACTGGCAGAACCCCCCTCGCTGGGCGCACCGTTCGTCCTCACCGGGCGCGGCGATGTCATCCCGCCTGAAGCAGACGTACCGCTGATCGTCTTCGTGCTCGCCGAACTGGAGCCGCCCTTCCGCGGACTCGCAACACCGGTACCCATGGATCCCGCGACCACAGGCGGTGGCACGATCCTGTCCGGTGGATCGATCGGCTTCCACCGCTCGCGATGGGGTTTACCTGCCAAGTCCTGCGCCTTGGCGTTGTAGGAGGCCCCGAGCTTTTCCATATGGCTGGCGGCCTGCAAGGCGATCTCCCGTCCGCGGGAGAGGCTGCTGGCATGCTTCGCGAGAGCATCTTTTGTGCTCATGCCCTTGGCGACGTCCTTGTTGAGGCCTTCGTCGCTCCGCTGCCCGCCATCAGCCACCCAATCCGCGCCATCCTTGATCTTCGAACCAATGGCATGGAGAATTCCGCCGTTCCCCTTCTCCTCACCCACGGTGTCCTGCAAGGCCATAACAGCGGTTTTGGCATCGCGAAGATCACTCGCAGCGGATCTCAGAGTATGGGAAGTATTCTTCGCATAAAGCGCGCCGTGCTTGAGGCTCGTGCTCAAGATCTTTGCCCGCGCGGCGAAGGCGTCGGCCGCCGCCCCGTGCCAGTGCTCCCGAACATCCGCCACAGCCTTGTCCAGCAGATCCCGCACACTGCCATCGGGTGCAGCGCCAGCTATCTGATCATGGACATGCATCCAGTGATCGGCGATCTCTTCAACCTTGCCCGGCTGTGCGTCCTGCACCATGCCCTTCAACTTTTCGAGCGTATGGCTCGAAAAGTCTGTGTGGTGCCCGCCCCCACGACTACTCATTCCCGTCCTCCCCCGTTCTCTCGCCCCACGTGCGTGAGACGAGAGACCTCTCTATTTATCAGCGCATCGACGCGCGGACGTCTTGCTCGCGACTGTCGTAACCGCTCAGCACCACTGAGGACTTCTGACTCACCTCAGCGATCATGCTCTTCAGCTCGGTGACCATGGCGGCAATCTCCTGCTTCATCTTGCCGTGCGCACCCCTCAGCGCAGTCTCCTCGCCGAACTCCCGCCCCAGGTAGCCCTCCGGCAGCTCTGTCTTGTACTCCGCGGTCGACCCGACCCCGTCCATGGTGTCCACCAGCGAGTTGAGCCGAGTGATCACCTGTTGCAGCGCACTCAGATCGACGCGATATTCCTCAGCCACCCGAAATCCCCCGGTCCTCACAAAACACTCGCCCGGCACCCATGCCACAGCTAATCCATGTAACCCCTTGCCGGGAACGCGCGTCAACCACGGCCGTTCCGCCCCTGAAACACATCATGTTCTGGCCGAATATCGACATACATCTGGCTGCTTTGCGCCCGGTCACTCCGGCGAGACTCTTCTTGGCAACGGCAAATTTTCGAGCTATTGCCGGGGAAATGCTGCTCAACAGCCGGTCGTGCCCGGCCTCGACTTCCTTGACCGTGAGGCACGGGCCCCTGGTGCGACCACAGTCCGAGGTGACACGCGCTCAGGGGGAGGGAGATCTCCCCTGCCCGCTCCGAGAAAATGCCACCGCCGGACTCAGCCGGCGCTCCCCACCTTGGGCGCACCGTCCGGGATGTTGAGAGGCTCCTTGCATCTCATGGTGGAGTGAGCGTGCTCAGCGACCCGGGAGGCAAGGTAAGCGAGATCCTGGCGACGTTTGTCGTTTTCCTCGACGGCAGACCCGGAGGCATGTGCTACGACGGCAACGTAAGTCGTAATGGCTTTGCCGTCGTCGTTCTTGGGTTGGTTCCGGGGCAAGGTGCACGGCACATGTATGGCGGCGTCCTTGTTGTAAGACACAGCGCGGTCGCCAGCATCGAAGGCCATTTTAGGCCCGACTGCACTGGGGATTTGCGATTTCGTGAATCGTTCCCAGTCTGCGGTCGAGCCTCGCTCAAGGTTTGCAGTGACTCGAAGGACCTGGGTACGGCCAGCCGATACAGTGCAGTTTTCAAGAAGGGAACCATCCCGTGCGTAATCCACCCATGAGGAAGTCACGGATGGATTACTTGGGATATTCCGGGTGACGGGGCCAGCGTCGGTGGATACCACAGTACCCCCACAGATATCGGCCACATCATCGGTTGCGTTCGGGCTCAGCAGGGTGCGCTCCACCGCCAGGGTGCCGCCGACACCCACGACAAGGGCGGCAAGCACCGTCACCAAGTGCCGCCTCCGAGGGGCGCGCCGCGCTGCGTCTTCTTGTCGAGCGGGCCTGTTGTCAGGAGCCGGCGTTGTCATTGGTGTTGCCCTTCACGGAGACGAAGCCGAGTGAGTTGCCGTCCTCAGCTCCGCGTTGTATGGCGGCCTGTATGTCTTGTCTTGACAGCCCCGAGGGATGGTTCGCGTTGGCCAGGGAAGCAGCGCGCTCGGTGACTGTGCGCAGAGACTCCTGATTCTTCTCCATCTCGCCGGCGGCGCTGTAGAGGGCATCACCCTTGGGGTCACGTACGAATCCCCCGGTGATGGAATCGATGAGCCTGCCACTCACATCTCCCGCCGCGGCGCCGACGAGTGCCCCTCCGATGGGTGACACGATGTGGCTAGTGCCGACGCCGACGCCGATTCCGACGATGGTCTTCGCCCAACCGCCGCTGTCGGCCAGGGCCTTGTTGAACTTCGAGTCGTTGTCCACGGCGCCCTGAACAACTGCATCCTTGCGCCCGTTGTCGATAATGCTTTCGATCTGGCCGCCCCGACGAGTGACCTCTTCCAGGGTCTCCGAGTTGGTCCTGTCGTTAGCTTCCGGGTGGGCGAAATGATAGTTAAGCACTTCACTGGTGTACTGGGTCTGGCCGTAGTTGATACCGGCGAACCCGTCTGGGTCCTTGCCCACCGTGTACAGAAAACGGGTTATATCGCGCGTCCCATTCCCTTCAGGGAACAGGAGCGGAGGATTCTTCCCTCGTGGGTAGAGCGAGTCGAGCTCGCCATCGGAGGTACCGTCATCGCGCCCTCCGGAAAGCAGGTGGTGAATGTCCGGCATATATTCGGCCGACATCCTGCCGAGGCTGCCGCCCATGCCGTCGTGGATGGTGCTGTCGTCTTTGGAGACGGTGGTGATGACCTTGCTCATCACTTCTGCCTCCTCCTTGGTGTGGGGCGCACCGGGCCCGGGTGGAGTGCCGAAGTCATGGCCGGTCGACGCTGCCTCCAGGGCGTGGCCCAGGGAGCTGTAGCCCGCGAGGCCGTCCTTGGTGTCCCCGTCCGGCGTCGAGTCGTCCGGCCAGACACGGTCCTTCATCAGGTACTCGAGATCCTTGTCGGACCCGAAAAAGCCCGTGGATGCCTTGTGGTTGTGGCCGAGCGCCTCCATGAATCCGGTCATGGGGTCGTTTCCCCGGTCGTTGGAGCTGCCGAAGTTCAGATCGGACTCGGTTTGGTATGTCCAGGGATTGGGGGCACCCTTGATCGTCGGATTGAAGTTCCGATCCGTGTCAAGCAGTTTCTTCCCGTAGTCCTTGAGGAAGTCCGAGTCGTAATTACCGTGCCTCATCAGGTTGCTCATCACCTGGAACCCGTACGGGTTCGCCGCGTCGCCGAAGCCAAGCCGCCGCGGCCCCAGATCGAGCATCTCGCTCTTCCAGTGCTTCATAGCGGCGCTGTCGCTGTGGGTGGCGGTTCCCAACGTGGTGCCCAGGTTCTCCTGCAAGTGCTTCAGCAGGGCGCGACGCTCCTTGTCAGGCTCGGTCGAAGGCTGGTAGGGCTTCTGTTCCGGATCGGCCACCTTGGCCCAGAAATCCAGGGATCCCTTGGGTCCCATGCCGACAGCGAGCCGCTCCGAGAACTCCTTGTCATGATCCTTGACTTCAAGGATGCGATTGAGCTGGCTGAGCTGCTTGTCAGAGAGCTTGCCGCCACTCTTGGTCAGCGCCAAGGCCTGATCGGCTTCGGCCGCGTCGAGTGAGGTGTGGACCTTGGTGTTGAATCCGAGGTTCTTCGCACCGTTCGCATCACGACGCAGCGCGTAATTCAGTCCCTCGTCGGCAACGGTCGCACGTTTGACCACCGTAGCGATGCGGCCTCGCAACGCCTGGATTTTCTCGTCCCGCTGCTTGAGGTACGTGTGATCGGGATCAGCATTGCGTCCTGCGCTTCGAGTGGGGTCGGCGTCGACAATGGTCCCGTCCTCGGTGACCTTGAGCTTGTCGGCCGGGGCATCTTCCTCCACGATCCGGCGGAGCTGCTTCTGGAGGGTGTGGAGCTCCTCATGCGCGTCCTGGAGGAGTCGCGCGATGTCGCGGGATTCTTCGGTTGCAGCCTGGTACTGCTTACGCAGCTTGACAAAGGCAGTCTGAGCCTTATCGGCGGCCTCGCCCTCCCAGTCGGATTTTAAGAGATTGGCAACGCGCGCATCGAATGATTCAGTGAGACCCTGGTACTTCTTCGGAACGAGATGCCATTCGTCGGCAGCCGCTTTGAGCTTGCCAAGGTCGGCGTGCATGATGTCGGAGAAATCGACCATTTTCACTTGCCCCCGTGGTTGATCGAGTTCATCCGGGCCTGCTCTTCCCGATCGGTGTCCTTGTACGCCGTAGCGGTGTTGTGCAGGTTTGCGCACGCATCGGACAGCTGCTCGCTGAAGTTGACGGCTTCGTCCGCCCATCGCGCTCGCATGGCGCCAAGCCCGCCCGCACTCTCCCAGCCCTGTAGGCCGATGACCGAGCCATCGGTCGCGTTCAGGGCACCCAACCCCACCTGGTCCGTGTCGGAGCGGATCTCTTCCAGGGCGTTCTCCGCCTTGGTAAGCGTGGCGACGTGCACAGACGCATGCCCGCTCCGTGCGCCGGCGTATCCGTCGATGTTGGCCGAGTTGAGCTGCATGGCGACGTTCTGCTTCCGCGCAGCATCAGTCAACGTGCCATCAGAGTTGTAGCGGAAGGGATTGAGCCGACGGTCCCAGTCCTCGTTGTAATTCACATGCCCCCCGTATCGCCAGTGGATTCGACGCTCTGTTGAGCTAGATCACTGCGACGCGCAAGCGTAGCTGAGAGCCTCGTGCTGAGGTAGCGCCGCCGCTGTCCACCGTCTTGCTGCGCACGACGCATCGTCACTTACCGGCCAGAGCCCAACCGGTGAAGGACAGGCCAGGCATGCGCATCGAACCATTCACCCTCCTGGAGGAGGTCGAACGTCGCCTGCGCAGGACTCTAAACCGCTACAACCGGGCGGACCTCCCCACCCGCACGCGGAATATTCTGGAGAACAAGGGCCGGATCACCCTCGGCGAATACCGGCATGTATTCCAGGAACCGGCGCTGTGGAAGCAGCTCAGCTGGCCCTTCGACCAGCAGAGTTTCCTCGACCGCCTGGATATTGTGAAGAAGTTCCGTGACAGCGTCGCCCACTGGGATGTCGATGCACCGGAGGCCGAACGCGACGCGGTGGAGGCTACGCGTCAGATGTTGCGCCTCCTTCAGCTCGTCGCCTGACGCGTGTCGATCAGCGATCCGGAGCCGCCTTCGGGCGTGGGCCGCAGCGCATTCGCCCCTTGGCTGGGGAAGGCAGTGTTCTGAGCTTCGACCGGTGCGGGGTCGGCTGTTCGACCTGGCGGCTGCCCTCAACCGCCGAGCAGCGCGGCGACGCGCTACGGGCAGCGTGACCGAGGCCGTTGCAACTCGGCTGTGGTGCGGGTGGGTTGATGCGTTCGCGCGTGTGTGCTCAGCTGGGAAGCCCACTGAAACCCACCACCTCGCCACCACCTCGCCACCGCTTCCCCATGGCCGCCGCGGCCCCCTCGCCGACACCGTCGAGGCCGCCGACGCCGAACCGGCCACCGGACGGCCGAATGCCATGCGCGTCGCTTCCTGCGCGCACCACGCTGCGCTGCCTGACGAACCGCGTCCACCGCGCCCGCCGGCCGACCAGCGGAGGCCAAGACCGCGAGCACGTGAAGGCCACCCGAACCACCCGGCGGCCTTCACGCATTTGATCCTTTGTTGCGGTCAGTCGTCGGCGCTGTGGGGGAGGCCGTCGTCCAGGACGATGCGGATGGTCTCACCCTGGCCGGCGACATCGGCGAGTTCGGCCGCGATGCGGTGGTAGGCGGTCGTCGCCAGCGCCCAGTCGGCCTCCAGCGGGGTGGCGGTGGAGCGGGTGCTCCACAGCTCGATCAACAGGGCGATGAGAGAGCGTCCGGACAGGACGGTCTGGACGCGGCCCTCCTTGATGTCCTCCACCGCGGGCGGGGTACGGAAGTGGCCGTGGCCGACGGCCAGGGCGGCGAGCCACTCCCAGGTGTCCCGGTGCGCGACGAGCTCGGCGGAGGCGACACCAGCGGCCTTCAGCAGCAGGACGCCGTGGGCGACGCTCGCATCCTCGGGCCGGCTCCCGGAGGCCTGCGGCGCGGCGGGCGAGGCCGGCGTGGGGACGTCTGTGCCGTGGTAGGCGACCTCGATCGCGTTCTTGAGGGTGAGGTCCTGGTCGTCGCTCCCGCCCTCGGGCCGCGACTGCCGCTCGGTGTTGTCCATGATCTCCCCCTGTTGGTTGCTGCCGGGCTCGGTGTGCTGGTGCGGTGCGGTGACGGCGAGGCCGGGCTCAGGCCCGTGGCCTGCCTGCGCCACGGAATCCGCGGGCAGCTCATGCCGTGCGCCTCCTGGAGGCTCTGGCGACTCGTCGCTCTGCCCCGGACCGTCGGCCCGGTCCAGGGCGGCTACACGCAGGACGTCGGCGAGGTCCAGGAGCTGCCGGAGCTCGCCCCGGGTCTCGTTCAGGTCGTTGATCATCCGGTCCTGGCGCCGGCGCACTTCGCGGTTCTCCTCGCGCAGCCCGGTGACGCCCGTCTGGACGGCCTCCTGGATCTTCAGGCGGCTCTGCGTGATCTCCCCGTGCAGTGCGGACAGCCCGACCGTCGGATCGTCGAGGCGCTCCAGCTGTTTGCGGGCCTCCCGCAGCTCTTTCAGCGCGTCATCGAACGCCTGCTTCCACCCCACGTGACCCCCTGATTACTCTAAGTTGACGATCGCTCGTATCTCCCCACAAGAACTTCGTGTGACGCGGCGATTTCCAGCCCTTTGCCGGCCGGAGCCCGCCCGACAGGGGCCGACCGGGCAGCGGGGGTACAGGGGCCGGGGTGGCATCGAGGCCGTAAGCCCATGAGCGCACCGCGGATAGCGATGTACGCCACCGGACCGCCGTGGCCTGCCCCGCCGCCCCGACGCTGCTGCTGGTTCACGGCGAGGAGCGATGCGGTTCCGGGTCAACGAGCCACGCCGCTACCGGAGACGTACACCTACGGCAACGGCAGCTTTCCCCGCATCACCGGCATGTGCGTATGGTTCAAGTCCCCCCTCGGACACTTACGGGACATCCACGAGATCGCCCCTCCTCCGTTCACGGAATGCCGGTGCCCCCTTGGGGATCACCGGCATTTCGTCGTTCATGGGGCCTTCGGGCACCAGCACACATGCCGGGGTCACGGTCACTGACCGTGACCCCGGCATGCTGCGTTTCGTCTGCCGGCGGTGTCGGGAGCGATCCGATCAGGCGTGCAGCGTCCGGTGGCTGCGGTCGGCGGTGGTCTTCTCCTGCTCGTCGTGCGGGGCATCGCCGCCGATCAGGTCGACGGTGCCGACGAGCGGACAGACGTCCGGGAAGGTGCCGCAGCCGGTCTCGGTACCGTCGGCGAGCAGTGCCCAGGCGCAGGTTCCGGAGGGGGTGCGGTGCACCCCGAAGCCCTGGGTGAGGGCGTTCGCCAGGGCGAGGCCCCGGCCGCACTCCGCCACGTCGTTGGCGGCGGGCGCGGCGGGTTCCTGCCACTCGCCGTCGTCGGTCACCTCGATGCACAGCCGCCGGCCGGACCGGGCGAGGCCGACACAGAAGCCCTCGGCTCCGCTGTGCTGGAGGGTATTGGTGACGAGTTCGGAGACCAGGATGCACGCTTCGTAGGTCACGTCCTCGCCGACGCCCCAGGTGCGCAGCTGTGCGCGGGTGAAGGAACGGGCCTTGGCCGCGGCGCGCTCCTCGGTGGGCAGCGCGCACAGCGCGATGGCGCTGAGGCGTTCGAGCCCGGGGATACCCGGGGTCTTGGTGCCGGCCAGGGGGATCTCGCTGCCGAAGGCAGACTCTTGACCGGGGATCAAGCCTTCTTGGGAGGGACGGTGGACGAGCATGATGTCCTACTTTGTCGAGGAGGGGCCGACCGGTGACCGGGCCTGGTGGGCGGCGTGCTTCCGGTTCCACCGGCCCGTACCCTGCGGCCCTCGGTGCGAAGTGATGTCGCTTGCCGGGCGTTATGCCCTGGGATGGCCTCGTGCTCAATCCTTACCGGCGGCTTCCCGTCGCGTCCAAAGCCCATACGCACTGGATCCATAAGCAGGGGCTATGGCCTGTCGCCCCCTGGTTCCGGGCCTCGCGGGCACCTGGCGGCGGGCGTCGCTTCCCGGGGTGACTTGAGGGCACCGGCCGGTCTGGGGTTCTCTTGCGGTGTGAGACGCAGATCCCCGGTTCCCCCCGCTCCGCTTCCCCAGCGCGACGGGATCGACCCCGTACGGGTACGGCTGCCCGCCGATCCGGACGGGGCGTGGGGCACCCTCCGGGACCATCTGGTCGACCGGTTCCAGGGGGCGATCGGGGCGGGCCGGGTGGACGCCATGCTGGGCGCGGGCGGTTCGTCGGGGCGGACGGGGCGCTGAGCGGGGGTGAGCCGTATGCGGCCGGACGGTATGTGTGGTTCCACCGGGACTTCGCTCCGGAGGTGCCGGTGCCGTTCGAGGTGGGGATCGTCCACCGGGACGAGCGGATCGTGATCGCCGACAAACCGCACTTTCTCGCCACGACGCCGCGCGGGCGGCACATCACCGAGACCGCGCTGGCGCGGCTGCGGCGTGATCTCGGGCTGCCCGCGCTGCAGCCCGCGCACCGGCTCGACCGGCTGACGGCGGGGCTGGCGCTGTTCGTCGTACGGCCCGAGGACCGGGGCGCGTACCAGAATCTGTTCAGCGGACGGCGGGTGCGCAAGGAGTACGAGGCGGTGGCGCCGTACGACGGGACGGTGGGGCTGCCGGTGACCGTGCGCAGCCGGATCGTCAAAGAGCGCGGGGTGATGGCCGCACGCGAGGAGGCCGGTGCGGCCAATGCGGAGAGCCGGATCGAGCTGGTCGAGCGGCGGGGCGGGCTCGGGCGGTACCGGCTGCTGCCCGCGACCGGCCGTACCCATCAGCTGCGGGTCCATATGAACGGCCTCGGGCTGCCGATCCTCCACGACCCGGTCTATCCGGTCGTCGGGGACCCGGCGCCGGACGACTTCACCGCGCCGCTTCAACTCCTCGCGAAGGTGCTGGAGTTCACCGATCCGGTGGACGGCCGCGCGCGGCGGTTCGAGAGCGGGCTGCGGCTGGCGGAGTGGGCCGGCGGCCCGATCGCGTGATCGTGAGACCTGGGTAGGGGGCGCCGCTTATGCTGACCGCTCTGACGGGGTTCACGGACGGCGGCGGGGGCGGCGGTGCGGGTACGGATCGAGGTCGAGCGGGACTCGGAGGCCGGCGAGGGGGCGCAGTCACTGTTCAGGTGGCTGAGCGCTGATCCCGGGGTGCGGGCCGGGGCCGGGCTGTCGCCGGTGCGGCGCGCGGCGGCGCCGGGGCCCATGGGGCCGGTGCTGGAGGCCGTCGAGGCGGTGTTCGACAGCGGGGTGCAGCTGGCCTCGCTGGTGGTGGCGGTGGCCGGCTGGCGCAGCACCCGGCCGCGCCGGGACCGCGTACACCTCGAACGCGGGGGTGTCAGGGTGACGGTCGACGGCGGGGATCCCGAGGCCGTCGCACGGGTGCTGCGGGCGCTCGGCGAGGGTGACGCCCCGGAGGCGGGGAGCGGCGGGGCGCCGGTGGACCGGCCCGGTCGGCAGGATTAGTGCGTTGGCGGGCGCGCTGTCCGACCCGTCCCGCTCGCGCGCCGTCCTGATCGGCACCCATGCGTATACGGAGCTGGACGACATTCCGGCGGTGGCGAACAACGTCGGCCGGCTGCGGGAGCTGTGCTGTGATCCGGCGGCCTGGGGGCTGGCCGGCGAGCGGTGCCGGGTGCTGCGGCAGGCGTCGCGGGAGGCGATCCTGAAGGCGGTGGAGGACGCCACCGCCGAGGCGACCGACACCGTGGTGGTGTACTACGCCGGGCACGGCCTGGTCGATCCGCATTCGGGCGAGCTCCATCTCGCACTGCCCTGGTCGCACTCGGGCCCGTCGTACACGGCGCTGCGTTACGAGGAGCTGCGGTCGGTCCTGCTCCACCCGTCGGGCGGGCGGCCCACGGCCCGTCGGAAAGTGGTGATTCTGGACTGCTGCTGGAGCGGTCTGGCGCTGAACGGCCTGATGCGGGGCCCGGATGTCGCGCCCGCGGTCGCCGTCGAGGGCGCGTGTGTGCTCACCGCCACCGCCGCGACACGTCAGGCGCTGGCCCCGCCGGGAGAGACGTACACCGCGTTCACCGGAGAGTTGATCCGTCTCGTCGAGGCGGGGGTGCCGGGGCGGTCCGGTCTGCTGAGCATGTCGGCGCTCTTCGAGGAGCTGACCGCGGCGCTCACCGCGAAGTCCCGGCCGCTGCCCCAGCAGAGCACCCGCCAGACCGCCGGGGAGATCTGTCTGTTCCGCAACCGCGCCGGGGCGGCGGCCACGCAGCACGGGGGCCGGAACGCTCCGCCACGGGTTCCGGCGGGTATGACGGCCGAGGGGGCCGCACCGTCGGGCGGCGGCGTGGTGTCCCCGGCGCGGGTGCGGTGGCCGGCCGGCGGGGCGGAGTCCGGCTGGCCGCAGCTGGTGCCGGTGGCGCTCACCGAGACGCTGACGGTGCGGCTGGGCCGGTACCCGGTGACCCATGCGCAGTTCCGTGCCTTCCTCCGCGATCCGGTGAACGCGCGCTGGCTCCCGGCGGCTGCGCGGGCGGCGGGCACGGATGTGGACGACAACTACCTGGCGGGCTGGCACGGTCCGGACTTCCCGGCGGGGCGCGGGGACCACCCGGTGGTCGCGGTGAGCTTCTCCGCGGCCCGTGCCTACCTGGCCTGGGCGGGCCGAAGGATGGGCGTACCGCTGCGGCTGCCGACCGCGGCGGAGTGGGCGCTGGCGGCCCGGGCCGGGCGGACCGGGGAGTGGTGGCGCGAGGACCTCGCGGCGGGCCGGGTCAATTTCCGCGGCAGTCATGCGGCGTTGACCCCGGTCGGGGAATTCCCACCGAACCCGCACAACATCGGCGATCTGCTCGGTAACGTCTGGGACATCTGCGTGGACGACACGGGGTCGCCGGTGTTGTGCGGCGGGGCCTATGACACTCCCGCGGCGCGGCTGCGGGAGCAGCTGTCGCCACGGTCACCGGCCGAGTGCCGCGGGAACGTCGGATTCCGGTGTGCCGGCGACGTGTGACGACGAGAGGAGATCCATGCGGGGGGACGCCGTCGACGAGGTACTGCAGCGGTTGCCGCACACCTGGACAGCGGGCGAGGCCGAGCAGGTCGCGCAGCACTTCCGGGACAGCCGGCCGGCCGCGCCGAAGCGCCTGGTGAGCAGATTGTGGCAGTACTGGCTCCAACAGTGCCCGGACGAGCCGCTGTTCGGCGACACCGAGGACGATCTCGCGCTGGTGCTGCACGCCAGGGCGCTGGGGCTGCGGGTGCCGGCCGGTGAGCTCGGGACCGAGGACGGCCCGGTCGCACGGTGTGCCCGGCGGGCCCGGGAGGCCGCGGAGTGCGGGCCGCTGTTTCCCGCGCCGCTCGCCTGGGGGCCGAAGGCCGCGCTCGCGGAGCAGGTGCGGGCCGCGCTCCCGTCGTCGCTGGTGCGGGCGTGGGTGGCGGGGGACGAACAGGGCCCGGTGGAAGTACTAGTGGCCGGCGAGGGCATTCCCGAGATCCGCCAGCAGGTGGTGCAGGCGGCGCTGACCACCTGTCTGCGGGTCAACGGGCTGGGCGACCCGGAGAGCGGCGAGTTCGTCGGGGACCACATCGGCGTCGGGCTGATCCGTGTGACGGCCGGACTGTCCGGCAACCAGGCCTCGCTCGACATCCCGTCGGTGTTCCGCGGCCGGTCGGTGACGGTGGCGGACGGCGCATCGTCGACGGCCCGTGGTGCGCTGCGCGACTTCGTCGGTCTGCTGCGGTCGCTGGCCCACGAGACCAGCCTGGTGGAGGTCGTGGACCTCGCGCATGCGGATCTGGTGACGTACACCCAGGGGCTGCGGGCGCTCGCGGACCGGGCGGCGGGCGAGACGGACCGGGCGTTCCTGCGGGCGCCCCGCGCCGCGGACGGCGGTCTGGTGTCCCTGCAGCCCTTTCTCCGTACGGCCAAGGGGCACGGGGCGACCGTGGGGGTGGAGTTCAGCCCGGAGCTGTTCACCACGGATGCCTATGTGAGCGTCGAGCAGGCCCACCAGCGGGTGCTGTCGCAGCGGCTGACGATGGACGCCCGGCTGCGCCTGGACCAGCTGGAGACGGAGATCGAGCAGCTGACGGCCGATATGCAGGCCTTCAAACGGGCGAACGCGGAGGAGCGGCGGGCGCTGTGGCCGGCGACGGTGCTGCTGGTGGAGCGGTTCGACGAACCGACCGGCCGGACCATCCGGCTCACCGAGCCCGAGGAGCGGGAGACCGAGCAGTACTACAAGGTCAATGTTCCGCAGCTGATCTCGATGCGGGAGAAGTGGGCCCGTCGCATGGGTGAGCTGGTCGAGCAGCTGGAGACGGCGGTGCACCGGCCGCACGCCCCGGCGCGGCAGGTGGCCGCGGGGCGGTTCCTCGATGCCGCCTTACGGGGCGTCGTCCCGGACGAGAGTCCCGCCACCGAACGGGCCTTTCTCGCCTGGTGCAAGGAGGTCGCGCCGATGCTGTGGTTCGAGTGGCGGTGCGCGCTGCGCCGGCACGGCATCGCGCCGGAGGATGTGTTCACCCCGCACACGGTGCTGATCAGCCGCTATCTGCCGCCGACCGCCGAGGACCCGTCGCTGCTGTTCAGCCACCCGTACACGCTGGTGGACACCGCCCGGTCCGCGGTCCTCGCCGATGCCGGGCGCGGTGTGCTGGTGGTGCGCGACGCCACCGACCACGCCGAGCCGGCCCCGGCCGACGCCACCGGGCCGACCGCGCAGGCGCTCTGGGACGACCTCGCCGCCCTGGCCGACGAGCCACAGGCCGAGGAGGAGTTCGGGCGCCGGTTCATCGAGGCGCTGCGGGCGCAGCCGGACGGCATCGCCCGGCGGATGATCGAGGCGCTGCAGCCGTCCGGGCCCAGCGCCGACGAGGCGGACCGGATCGAGGCGGCGCTGCGGACCGCGGAGCGGCACACCTCGCTCGGCGAGGGGATGGACCGGGCGCTGATGGCGATGCGCAACGAGGCGTTCCTCACCGCCCAGGAGTGCCTGGACGAGATCCGTACCGAGCCGCAGTGGCAGGCCCGCGTCTGGCTGCTGCGGGCGATCGTGGAGTGCCGTGCCGCCCGGCTGGAGTCCCGTGAGATCCCCGGTCTGCTCGGCCATCAGATGCCCGGAACCCCCGATGCGGCGCTGCGGGCCCTGGACGAAGCGGGCAGCGCGGACGAGGAGTTCACCCGGGTCTGGCTGGAATCCCTGCCGGAGGCCGGTCTGGACAAGGGCATCCGGCGGCTGTTCCAGGGCCTGCCGCGGGCGCGGGCGAGCTGTAAGGGGGATGCGCTGAACAAGGTGAGCCCCGAGCGGGAGTACGCGGTGTGGCTGTTCCGGAGCGCGGTGGAGAACGCCCGGCTGGCCCGGCAGCTGGACGAGGCCGGTGAGGAGCTCGCCGAGCATCAGGAGGCGGTCGACGCGGCGCTGGCCAAGCTGGGCCGGGCGCTGGAGGAGATTCTGGTGGGGCCGTACGTCGGGGGGTCGCGTGGTGCGGCGGAGGAGCTCTTCGAGGTCCTCTCCGGGCAGGAACCCCCGCGCTACGGCCGGGTGGCGGGGAGATGAGGCATGGACAACGAGCTGTATGTCGTATGGATGGTGCGGACCTCGGACCGTGCCATGGCGGCGGCCGAGGAAGCGCTGGGCAACTTCGCCGCGCATGACCTGCTGCACCGGATCGGCCGGTTCAGCGAGGCCGAGAGCAAGCTGGCGGAGCTGGCGGCCCGGGTCCGGGCCGCCTTCACCCCGCCCGAGCTGCCGGCCGTGTTCACCGGGCGGCATCTGCATCTGCTGGTCGGCCCCACCGTGCAGCCGCTGCTCGCGGAGATCCTCCGGTGCCCGGAATCCGAGGTGTTCGCGACCCTCTTCGACGCGCATCAGCTCGCCCAGGCGCTGCGGGAGACGGGGCAGCACCAGGGCGGTATCGATGACGCCGAGTTGCTGCTGCTGGCGCTGCTGGCCCGGCTGCCCCGGCTCGCCGCCCGGCACGGTCTGGAGTCCCGCGACTGGGGCGGCTTCGTCGAGGGCCGGGGCTGGCTGACCCCGTACGCACAGGACCGGCTCACCGAGCTGGCCCGGCGGCGCGAGTGGTCCGCCGACGCCGCCCCCACCCAGATCCTGGCGGGGGTGCTGGAAGGCGTCGGCGGGCGGCAGGACGCCGACCGGGCGGCGCAGTTCGACGCGCTGGCGCTGATCGAGCTGCGCCGGCGGATCGGTCTGCTCAGCGAGAAGCTGCGCGATGACGCGCTGGAGCACGCCGGGAAGGCCGCGCTCCTGGCGCCCGATCTCACCAGCGTCAGCCGGCTGCCCGCCTGGCTGGAGCTGTACGAGCGCCATGCGGTGGCCGTGGGCATGCGGCGGCTGTTCGCCGGCTCCGTGACGGTCGGCGAGCAGCTCAACGGGCTGCACAGCCAGCCGCCCCCGGAGTCGGGCCGGCCGGCGCCCGACGCGCCGCTGCAGGTGATCAACGAGGTCCGTTACGGCTTCCTGAAGCGGCGGATGTCGTTCGACATCGCCTGCGAGGTGGAGGGGAAGTCGCACCCGGTGGTCGTCCTGCGCTGCCGCGGGGTGCTGCCGGAGCGCTACCCCGCGGTCCGCGACACCGTCCACCAGCTGCACGGCAGCGATCTCGCCCCGCAGGGTGAGAGCCTGGGCGAGCGGCTGCTCAACACCGCGGTGCCGCAACGCCTGGGCCTGCCGGGCCGGTTGCGGTCCGCGCTGCACGCGTACAGCGCGGAGGCGGTCCAGTGCGTGGTGCTGACCGGGATCCGCCGGCCGGTCGCCGTGCCCGCGCCGTGGCGCGATCATCTGGGCTCGGCGCTGCCGTATGCGTCACCGTCCGGCGCGGACAGCGTGTTTCCCGCGGTGCCGGACGTGACGCGGGCGCTGCGGGAGAGCGTGCCGGGCTCGCGGCAGGTCGTCGAGGTGGACTGACGCATTCCTCGTTTTCCCCAACTATCCTGTGACAACACGGAGTTGTTCACCCCCCTTAGATCCCTCCGGGAGGGCCGGTGCCCACGACGAGCAACCCTGCGATCCGTAATCTGCTGACGCTGGACGGTGCGGTGTCACCGGCCGGTCCGGGCGGGTCCGGCGGTGCGTCGCCGGCCGCCGCCACGGACCGTCCGATCACGCTCGACGACATCGTCATCAAGACCCTGGCCGTGTTCGGTGTCCTGGTGGTGAGCGCTTTCGTCACCGTCTTCCTGGAACTCGGGTTCCTGGCCCTGCCCGCCCTGTTCGCCGGGCTGGGCCTCGGGATCTTCCTGTCCCTCCGGCCCCGGCCCAGCGCCGCACTGGCCCTGTGGTTCGCGGC
The DNA here is from genome assembly GCF_040650675.1 of Streptomyces sp. NPDC048637. Classification (NCBI taxonomy): domain Bacteria; kingdom Bacillati; phylum Actinomycetota; class Actinomycetes; order Kitasatosporales; family Streptomycetaceae; genus Streptomyces; species Streptomyces sp. NPDC048637. The sequence continues at coordinate 53,166 of NZ_JBEZHQ010000037.1, read as the reverse complement.
GGTTCAGGGGATCGTGCTCGGCGAGGCGACGCAGTTCTTCGACGCGCTGCACCCGGGTGTCGGCACCCAAGCCGTCCTCGGCACCGGCTGTATCTTCGCCGGCGCGCTGGCGGCGTATCACACGCGGGTGGTGCGGGTCAGTGCGAAGGTGACGCGCTGGGCGGTCGGTACGGGGCTCGGGCTGCTGGTGCTGTTCCTGGCGGAGCTGGTCGCGTGGTGGGGGTTCGGCGCGGACCTCGGTCTGCGGGACGGCGGTGTCCTGGGCCTCGGTGTCAGTGTGCTGGCGATCGCCGCCGCGTCCTTCTTCCTCCTGCTGGAGTTCGAGGCTGCCAACCGGTTCCTGCGGTCCGGTGCCTCCCACCGGTGGGCCTGGTACGTCGCGTTCGGGCTGGCGATGACCCTGGTCTGGCTCTACTTGGAGATCCTGCGGCTGCTGTCGTATCTCCGCTGGTGGTGAGACACCGGGCCGGGTCCCTCCTCCGCACGGAATATCCGGTGCGGGCGGCCGCCGGGCGTGCGTAGGGTGCGCGGGTCGGTGGAGTGGGAGAAGGGCTGAGCGGCGGATGCTGATCTTTGATGCGGATGACACGTTGTGGGAGAACAACGTGATCTTCGAGCGGGTCATCGACGAGTTCCTGGAGTGGATGACCCACCCCGGACTCGACCGGGACGGGGTGCGGGCCGTACTCGACGGGATCGAGGCGGCGAACGCGCTGACGCTCGGATACGGCAGCAAGGTGTTTCTGCACAGCCTCGGGGAGTGTGTGGCGCAGCTGCGCGGGCGGGCCGCGACGGCCGAGGAGTCGGCGCGGATCGCCGGGTGGGCGGCGGCCTTCGCCGGGGACCGGGTGGAGCTGATTCCCGGGGTGGCCGAGACCCTGGCCGAGCTGGCCCGGCGGCATGAGTTGCTGCTGCTGACCAAGGGCGACACCGAGGAGCAGGAGCGGAAGGTGGCGGCCTCCGGGCTGACCCGGCACTTCCGGGGTGTGCACATCGTGGCGGAGAAGAACATCGCCACCTACGAGGAGCTGAAGCGCGCCTACGACCTGGTGCCGGCCTCGACGTGGATGATCGGGAACTCCCCGAAGTCGGACATCCTGCCCGCCCGTTCGGCGGGCCTCAACGCGGTGTTCATCCCCCACGACCACACCTGGGTCCTGGAGCACAGTGAGCTCGACCCGGCCGACAAGAAGGTGCTGCGGCTGTCGGCGTTCGGCGATCTGCTGCGCCACTTCTGAGCGGGGGGAGGGGAGATGACAACGGTGGGACCCAAGGTGTCCTGTGTTTTCGTGTGTCATGACGGCGCCGGGCGGGTGCTGCTGGCCCGGCGGAGCGCCGGGGCCAGGGACGAGCCGGGGACCTGGGACTGCGGCGCGGGCGCGCTGGAGTTCGGGGAGTCCTTCGAGGCGGCCGTGACCAGGGAGGTGCACGAGGAGTACGGCGTGCGGTCGCTCGGCATCGAGCAGATCGGGGTGCGCAATGTGCTGCGCGGCGATCCGGTCGACTCGCACTGGGTCGCGGTGGTCTTCGCCGTACGGGTGGCGCCGGACGAGGTGACGATCGGCGAACCGCACAAGTTCGACGCCCTCGACTGGTTCGCCCCGGATGCGCTGCCGGTGCCGCTGCATTCCCAATGCGGGGAGACGCTCGGGTTGTTCGGCGCGGACGCCCGCGCCCGGCCGGGCGGCGCGGCCCGGGGCTGACGCGGGTCGCCCGTGACGGCGAGGGCGTAGGTGATCGACCCGGCCGTGGCGGAGCGGGAGTGGTGGGTGGCGAGCAGGCGGACAACCGACTTCCGGGGAACGGGCGGCGGGGCGGGGCGGTGGGCCCCGCCCCCGGCCCCTCCTACAGCGGTGCGATGTCGGTCAGTTCACCGCCCCCCGTCGACAGCCAGCGGGTGATGCCGATGTCCCGGAGGAACGTCAGATCGTGGCTGACGACGAGGAGCGCGCCCTCGTAGGACTCCAGGGCCGTGACCAGCCGTCGGACCGACGCGAGGTCGAGGTTGTTCGTCGGCTCGTCCAGCAGCAGCAGCTGCGGGGCCGGTTCGGCCAGCATCAGGGCGGCGAGCGAGGCGCGGAAGCGTTCGCCGCCGGAGAGCGTGCCCGCCCGCTGGTCGGCGCGGGCGCCCTTGAACAGGAAGCGGGCGAGCCGGGCCCGGATGCGGTTGTTGGTCGCGTCCGGGGCGAAGCGGGCGACGTTCTCGACGACGGTCAGCGCGGGGTCGAGCACCTCCGGCCGCTGGGGCAGGAAGCGGTAGGGGACATGGGTCTCCGCCGTACCGGCCGCCGGCGGGATCTCACCGGCGACGGTCCGCAGCAGAGTGGTCTTGCCGGAGCCGTTGCGGCCGGTCAGCGCGATGCGTTCGGGGCCGCGCACCTCCAGACGGGCATGGCCGCCGTAACGGGCCTGCAGGTCGCGCAGGGTGAGTACGGCCCGGCCCGGCGGCACCGCGGTGTACGGCAGATCGATGCGGATCTCGTCGTCGTCCCGCACCGCCTCGGCGGCCTCGTCGAGACGGTCCCTGGCCTCCTTGAGGCGTTCGGTGTGCAGGGTGCGGTGCTTGCCCGCGGATACCTGGGCCTCCCTCTTGCGCTCGTTCATGACGATCTTCGGCTCGCGCTTGTTGGCGTTCATCTTGTTGCCGTAGCGGACCCGGCGGGCCAACTTGAGGTGTGCGTCGGACAGTTCGCGCTTCTGGCGCTGTACGTCGGCCTCGGCGACCCGCAGCATCCGCTCGGCCGCCTCTTGTTCGACGGCCAGGGCCCGTTCGTAGGCGCTGAAGTTGCCGCCGTACCAGTGGACCTCGCCGTCACGGAGGTCGGCGATCCGGTCGACGCGTTCGAGGAGTTCGCGGTCGTGGCTGACCACGACGAGCACTCCGGACCAGCCGGTGACCGCGGTGTACAGCCGCTGCCGGGCCGCCCGGTCCAGGTTGTTGGTGGGCTCGTCGAGCAGCAGGACGTCCGGCCGGCGCAGCAGCAGGGCCGCCAGCCGGAGCAGGACGGACTCGCCGCCGGAGACCTCGCCGATGGTGCGGTCGAGGTCGATACCGGGCAGCCCGAGCTGATCGAGGGTGGCGCGGGCGCGTTCCTCGACGTCCCAGTCGTCACCGATGGCGGTGAAGTGCTCCTCGCTCGCGTCGCCGCCTTCGATGGCGTGCAGCGCGGCGCGCGCGGCGGCGATACCGAGCGCCTGGTCGACCCGCAGGGCGGTGTCGAGCGGGGCGTGCTGGGGGAGGTAGCCGACCTCGCCGGCGACCTTGATGCTGCCCGCGGTCGGGGTGAGTTCGCCCGCGATCAGCTTCAACAGGGTGGATTTGCCCGCCCCGTTGAGGCCGATGAGGCCCGTGCGGCCGGGGCCGACGGCCAGCGGGAAGTCCTCCAGGACGGGGCTGCCGTCGGGCCAGGTGAAGCCGAGGCCGGTGCAGACGATGGACGCGGTGGACGCGGAGGTGGGGGGCATGGACATACGGGTCTCCTGGGCGCGGGTGAGAGGGGTGGGGACTGCGCTGGGAGACACCGCGTCGGAACGCCGGGTGCGCCGGGGTACGCCGTGTGGGTACGCCGAGGTCGCGGACAGGCCGCGCGAGGCATGATTCGCCGCTCCGGATACCGGGAGCGCGGGGCGAATCACCGCTCGCGGGCGCGGTGTCTCAAGACCTCAGACGAGCAACGGCCTTCTCCGATCGGCGGCAACAGGAACGATGTCGACGGTACGGGGGACGCCGCCGAAAAGCAAACGCATTTTTTGTTGCGTTTACTTTTCGGTGCCCGACGGCGTCCCCGGGCGCTACTCCCCCGCCCCGGAGCGCGGCCGCAGCCGTACCCGCGCCGGGCCGGTCGCCTGGAGGGTGATCCCGGCGGAGACCGGCACCTCCTCGTCCACGGCTTCGAGTTCGTACGCGCGCAGCAGCACGGCCAGTGCCAGCACGGACTCCAGCATCGAGAAGTGCTGTCCGATACAGGCACGCGGACCGCCGCCGAACGGGAACCAGGCGTAGCGGTGCCGCTCCGCCTCCCGCTCCGGTGCGAAGCGCTGCGGATCGAAGCGCTCCGGGTCCGGCCACAGGTCCGGATTGCGGTGGGTGACCCACGGCGCGACGACCACATCGGCACCGGCCGGGATGCGGAATCCGCCGATCTCGGTGGCCGCCACGGCCCGGCGGCTGATGACCGGCGCCGCCGGATACAGCCGCATGGACTCCTTCAGCGCCTGCGTCAGATACGGCAGACGGTCCAGGTCGGCGGCCGTGGGGGTGCGGTGGGCCAGTACACGGTCGATCTCATCCCGGACCCGCGTCTGCTCCTCGGGGTGCCGGGCCAGGAGGTGGAGGGTGAAGGCGAGGGAGGTCGCGGTGGTCTCGTGCCCGGCCAGCAGGAAGATCAGGACCTGTTCGCGGACCTCGGTCGCGTCCAGGGAGCCGTCCTCGTCATTGCCGGCCGCGGCGAGGAGGGACAGCAGGTCCTCACCCTCGCCGTCCGCGTCCCCGGCCGTTTCGCGCGTAGCCCGCCGGTCCGCCACGATGCGGTCGCACAGCGCGTTCAGCTCGTCGGTGGCGGCCCGCGCCCGCAGGTTCCCGGGGGTGGGCCATTCGCGCGGGATCTTCACGGGGACGTAAGCACGCCGTACGACATATGCGTTGATGACCGGGGCGCAGCGGTGGATGGCGTCGACCGCCGCCTCCGCGTCCAGGCCGAAGAGGATCCGGGAGACGGTGCGCAGCGCCAGCCGGTTCATCTCGGGGACCAGGTCCACGGTGGCGCCGTCCGCGGTCCGCCAGCGGTCGGCGAGGGTGGCGGCCTCGGTGGTCACCGCCGACGCATAGCCGTCGACCCGGCGCTTGGTGAACAGCGGCTGCACCAGTCGCCGCTGTCTGAGGTAGTCGGCGTCCTGGCTGGTCAGCAGGCCGTTGCCGAAGGCCTGCCGGACCTCCTCGTAGAGCGGGTGATCCTTACGGAAGTTGGCGGCCTGGGAGGCGAGGATCTGCTGCACGCCCTCGGGGGCGAAGACCGCATGGAACACACTGCGCAGGCCGGGCGGCCCGGCTTCCAGACGGACCACGTCGCCGTGCTCACGCTGGGCTCCTAAAAATGTGCTGAGCGAGTCGCGCCGGAGGTCGAGCATCGAGCCGAGTACGGGAAGACCGGCCGGGCCGGGTATCGCGCGCTCCGGTGCGGAGCCGGGCTGAGGGTGGGATTCGGTCAGGTGCATGCCGGATGTCTATCCCAACGGGCCAGGTTTCTATCCCGGCGTTCCATCCCGGCGTTCCATCCCGGCTTTCCATCCCGGCGTCGTGCGCCACAGCGGCCCACGTAGCATGAATCGGTGATCAACAAGCCTGCCGGACGGACGACCGCCGCGACCCCCTGCCGGGTCACCGTATGCCGCGGCTGCTGCTGCGGCGATGCGGCCAAGATCCCGGGCGTCGACCACGCCGGGCAGATACCGCGCCTGCGCGCGGCGCTCGACGGGGCGGCGCCGGTACGGGCCTCGGAGTGCCTGGACGTCTGCGACCAGGCGAATGTGGTCGTGGTCCAGCCGTCGCCCGCGGGCCGGGCGGCCGGCGGGCGCCCGGTCTGGCTGGGGCTGGTCAACGACGACGAGGCGCTGGCGGACATCGCCGCCTGGATCCGCGCCGGCGGTCCCGGCCTCGCGGAACCGCCGGGTGTGCTCGACCTGTACGCGATCACGGTGTCGCGGCGGGTACGGGAGGGGCTGGAGAGCTGAGGGGCCGGGGCCGCCGCCCCTCCCCCCGCGGTCGCCGTCCCGGCACCGTCACCCGTTACCCGTTACCCGTTACCCGTTACCGGAGTCTTACGGACCCGGTCCGGGCCACCCGCGCCCGCCCCCGGTGGTGTTGGCTGGAGCCATGACGTACCTCCCGGGAAGGGCTCGCTGACCCTGTGCACCCCGCCACCCCGCCCTCCGCGCCCCCGCCCGTCCCCTCCCCCGGGCCGCCGCGCCGTGTCCTGGTGGTCGAGGACGACCCGACCGTCGCCGAGGTCGTCACCGGCTACCTCTCCCGCGCCGGCTACACCACGGCACACGCCGCCGACGGTTTCGCCGCCCTCGACCGGGCCGCGGACTTCCGTCCGCATCTCGTCGTGCTGGATCTGATGCTGCCGGGCATCGACGGCCTGGAGGTGTGCCGTCGGCTGCGGCGCGGCGACGGCCCCGCGGTCCCGGTGGTGATGCTGACGGCGCGCGGCGAGGAGGCGGATCGCATCCTCGGCCTGGAACTGGGCGCGGACGACTATGTGACCAAGCCGTTCAGCCCGCGGGAGCTGGTGCTGCGGATCGGCTCGGTGCTGCGCCGTGCGGAGTCCGCGCCGCCCGCCGCGGCGCCCGCCGCCGTCCTGCGGGCCGGGGAGCTGTGTGCCGACCCCGGCGGCCGGCGGGCCGGCCGTGCCGGGCATGCGCTCTCGCTCACCGCCCGCGAGTTCGATCTGCTGGTCTTCCTGATGCGCCACCCCGGGCGGGTCTTCTCCCGGGAGGAACTGCTGCACCGGGTCTGGGGCTGGGAGTTCGGCGATCTGTCGACGGTGACCGTCCATGTGCGGCGGCTGCGCGAGAAGATCGAGGCGGACCCGGCCGCGCCACGGCTGGTCACCACGGTCTGGGGCGCCGGCTACCGCTTCGACCCCGTGGGGGACGCGCCGCCGCCGGACGACGGGCCCCTGCTGGGAGGCGAACCGCGCCCATGACGGACTTCCTGGTCATCGTGGCGCTCGCGGCGCTCGGCGCGGCGCTGGCGGGGCTGCTCGCCGCGCCCGCGGTACGGACGCTGCGGCGGCGCTCGGTCGCGCTGTCGCTGTTCGCGGTGGCGGCGCTGGCGGTGGCCGCGATGGCGGCGGGGACGGTGGCGGTCGCCCAGGCGATGCTCCTGGCCAAGCACGACCTGGGCGTGGTGATGACCGTGGTGGCCGTCTCCGGGGTGGTGTCGCTGGCGGCGGCGCTGCTCTTCGGGCGGCGGATCGCGGCGGGCAGCCGGGAGCTGGCGCGCTCCGCCCGTACGGTCGGCAGCGAGGGCGGCTTCGTGGCGCCCGCCGAGCCACCCACCGCCGAACTGGCCGCGCTGGCACGGGCGTTGGAGGAGACCAGCGGACGGCTCGCCGAGGCGCGGGAGCGGGAACGGGCGCTGGACACCTCCCGGCGGGAGCTGATCGCCGGGATCTCGCACGATCTGCGCACCCCGCTCGCCGGGCTGCGGGCGATGGCCGAGGCGCTGGAGGACGGGGTCGCCGAGGACCCCGCGCGCTATCACGCACGGATGCGGATCGAGGTGGACCGGCTGGCCGCGATGGTCGACGACCTCTTCGAACTCTCCCGTATCCAGGCCGGGGCGCTGACCCTGACGCTGTCGCGGGTGTCGGTGTACGACCTGGTGGACGAGGCCCTCGCGGGGGCCGGACCGCTGGCGCGGGCGAGCGGGGTGCGGCTGGTGGACGGCGGGGTGGTACCGCTGCCGGTGCGGGTGGACGCCCAGCAGATCACCCGCGTCCTGGGCAATCTGCTGGTCAATGCGATCCGCGCCACGCCCGCCGACGGCACCGTCGCGGTCAGCGCCCGGCACGAGGAGGGCCGGGTGGTGATCGCGGTCGAGGACGGCTGCGGCGGCATCCCGCCGGAGGATCTGGCGCGGGTCTTCGACACCGGCTGGCGCGGTGGTGCGGCACGTACCCCGCGGGCGGACGGCAAGGGCGGCGCCGGACTGGGGCTGGCGATCGTCCGCGGCATCGTGGCGGCCCATGAGGGCCGGGCGACGGTACGGAACACCGGGGCGGGCTGCCGATTCGAGGTGGCACTGCCGGCGGCGGAGGCACAGGCGGAGCCGCCGACGGCGTGAGCGTAAGGCCGCCCCGGTGTACCTCAGCGGCGCACCGACGACCCGTCCCGCTCCGACGCACCGTCCAACTCCGCCGCGCCGTCCCGCTCCGCAGCCCCGTCCCGCTCCGCAGCGCCGGGGCCGGGCTCGCCGCGGTCGCCCTCCGCCGGGCGCAGCGGCAGCTCGCGGACCGTCCGGACCGGCGAGAAGACCAGGATCAGGGCCGCCAGCGGCACCCCGGCGGTCATGATCCACATTGCGGTGCGGACGCCCAGGGCGGAGCCGAGCGCACCGCCGAGCAGCGCACCCAGCGGCAGGGTGCCGTAGTTGAGGAACGCACTGCTGGCGACCAGCCGGCCGAGCAGCGGCGGCGGGCAGTAGCTCTGCTGGAAGCTCGCCTTGAGGATGTTGCCGGCCACCGCGCCCGCGGAGACGCCGAAACTGCCCGCCACATAGAGCAGCGCCCCGGCGCCCGGGGAGGTGAGCGGGATGAGCAACGCCGCACTGGGGAAGCCGAGTTCGAACAGGAGCATGGCGCGGGCGGTGCCGAGCCGGCGGGCGGTGCGGCGTACCACGAAGGCGCCCGCGATACCGCCCGTACTGGCCAGCGCCAGCAGCCCGCCGACCGCGCCGGGCGCCAGACCGACCTCGCGGACCAGGAAGACCGCCGTGAGGGACTGGTAGCCCATCAGCGCGAGGTTGGAGGCGGCGCCGAAGAGCGTCAGCGTACGGAACCACCGGTCACCGGCGACCAGCCGCAGCCCCTCGGCGATCTCCCCGGTCAGCGACCGCGGCGTGCCTTCCCGGGCCACCGGGCGGGGTTCGCGGTGCCGGATGCCGAGCAGACACAGCAGCGCGACGAGGAAGGTGGCGGCATGGGCGAACAACCCGTTGACGGCTCCCGCCAGTTGGGCGATGAGGCCGCTCGCCCCCTGTCCGGCAATCTGTGCCGCGGAGGCGCTGCCGTGCAGCTTGGCGTTGCCCTCCGCCTGGTCGGCGGGCGCGAGCAGGGTGGGGAGGTAGGCGCTGTACGCGGTCTGGAAGAGCACCGCAGCGGCGCCGGTCAGCAGGGCCACGGCGATCAGCAGACCGAGATGGAGCCCGCCGGACCGGGCCAGGACCGGTACGGCCGCGAAGAGCACCATCGACAGCGCGGCGGCGGCCAGCATCAGCGGGCGGCGGCGCAGGCGGTCCACCCACACCCCGGCCGGAAGGCCGATCAGCAGCCAGGGCAGCCAGCTGCAGGCGCTGAGCAGCCCGACCGCGAAGGTGGAGGCGTGCAGGGTGGAGACCGCCACCAGCGGCATCGCCACATTGCTGACCGCCGCCCCGAACTTACCCGCCGTCTCCCCGCACCACAGCAGCCGGAAGTCGCGGTGGCGGCGCAGGAGTCCGCTCACCGCTCGTCCCGTTCCTTGCGGGGGAAGGACTGCAGCTGGACGAGGACGGGCCGGGCCTCCTCGGCACCCGGCGCCGTCCCGCTCCGGGCCGCCTCCCGGTGCCGGACGACCACGGCCTCCAGCTCCGCATTCAGCGCCGCGAGCTGAGCGGGCGTCAGGCGAAGGTCCTGCCAGCGGGAGAGGGTCCCGGCGTCGCGCCACTCGGGGCCCCACTCCTCGGCGAGGTAGGTGGTGACCTGGTCGAAGTCCCGGTGGACGGTTTCGTGCAGATAGACCGACAGGGCGCCCCGGCTGTCGGGGTCGTCGCGGAAGTCGTTGGTGTCGAGGCGGCGGGCCACCCGCACCGCCCGCCACCAGCGCTCGCGCCGGGTACCGCGGCCGGTCTCCTCCTCGATGAAGCCATGGTCGGCGAGGTGGCGCAGATGCCAGCTGACCGTGCCGGTGTTCTCGCCGACGCGCCGGCCGAGCCCGGTGGCGGTGTCCGGGCCGTCGAGGGTCAGCAGGTCCAGAATGCGCATCCGCAAGGGGTGGGCCAGGCCGCGCAGACTGCGGGCGTCCATACGGCGCACGGGAGGGGCGCCGGACCGCGCGGGCGGCGACGGGTGCCGCTCGGGGTCATCACTCATGGGCGGCAGCCTAGAGTTGCAGAGGCTCCTCTGCACAGGGTTCTCTGCAAAGTGGTCTCTGCAAAATAGCCTCTTCAACATGCCCGGATCTACGGGGTGTTGTTCTCGTGGTCCCACAACGGATGCTCGCGCCGGGCCCATTGCGCATCGACCGACCCGGTGCGCAGACCGCGGCGGGACTCGGGGTCGCCGAAGGCCTTCCAGACGTGGCCGGCGATCACGAGGACCACGGCGAGCGCGAGCCAGTCATGGACGAAGGTGGCGCCGGTCCGCCAGACCAGGGGCGCGAGTTCGGTGAACCACATCAACAGGCCGGTGCCGAGCATCACGAGGACCGCGCCGGCGATCCAGGCTGCGTACAGCTTCTGGCCGGCGTTGAACTTTCCGGCCGGCCGGCCGCCCCGGCGGCGAAGGGCGGCCCGCAACCACTGGCGGTCGTGCGGGCCGTAGCGGTTGAGGCGGGTGAGGTCGGCGCGCAGGGCGCGGGAGCCGAGACCCAGCAGCAGGGGGAGGGGCAGCAGGATGCCGGACCACTCGTGGACGGTGACCATCAGGGCGCGGCGGCCGACGAGTTCGGCCAGGAAAGGGAGGTAGAGACAGCCTGCCGTGAGGACACAGACGGCCATCAGGGTGGCGGTGGCCCGGTGCACCCGGTGTTCGGCGGGGGTGAAGCGGGGGACGCGGGGGCGCGCAGGGGCCGGCGCGGCGGGGTGGTCAGGTCGTGGGGACATCGTCGCGTCCGTTCGACCGGCCGACCCAGGCGTCGACGTCATATCCGCGGTCCTCCCAGTATCCGGGCTCGACATGGTCGGTGACGGTGATCCCGGAGAGCCACTTCGCCGACTTGTAGAAGTACATGGGCGCGACATAGAGACGTACCGGTCCGCCGTGCGCATGGGCGAGCGGTTTGTCCTGCATCCGCAGGGCGACCAGGACGTCGTCGCGGCGGGCCTGTTCGAGGGTGAGCGACTCGCTGTAGGCGCCGTCGAAGCAGGTGAAGCGGACGGCCCTGGCCTCGGGGCGGACCCCTGCGGCGTCGAGCAGGGCCGAGAGGCGCACGCCTTCGAAGGGGGTGCCGGGCACCCGCCAGCCGGTGACGCACTGGACATCGCGCACCAGCCGGGTCTGCGGCAGTCCGCGCAGGTCGGCGAGGCGGTAGCTGGTGCGGTGGCGCACCAGGCCGTCGACCGTGAGGCGGTAGCTGCCGGCGTCCTTCTCCGGTACGGATGCGGTCACCGAGTAGTAGCGGAAGCCGCCGCCGCCCGGGAGCAGGCCGGACAGGCCGGTGGGGTCCTTTTGTGCGGCGGCGCCGAGGCTGCTGTCGTAGGCGCGCTGCAGGAAGGGTGCCGTGGCCACACCGGCGGCGCCGGCGGCGAGCATGCCGAGCACCACCCGACGGCCCACGGGGGTGCCCTGCCCGTCCTTGCCGCCATCCGCCGCGCGGGCCGGTTTCGCGTCCCTGGTCATGCTTCGATTCGAACACCGGGCGGGCGCCGGGGCCAGCGTCCGGGCCCCGGCGTCAGACTTTCGTCATCAGCGCCACCGGGGTCATGGGGCGGGGGTGTCCCCGGCCCGGCGGAGCGCGGTGTCCCGTGCGGCCCGGAACGCGCCGTCGGCGTCGCGGCCCGCGTACGACCACGGTGCACGGGTGGGGTGCGGGCCGATGCGCTGGAAGAGCGCGGCGGCCTCGGCCATCCTCCCCTCGTGGAACGTGGCATGGGCGAGGAAGTTGAGATCGACCTTGCCGCGGGGATGCTCCTCGCCGCCCCATTCCAGCCACCAGTCGAAGGCGTCGTGCAGGATCCGGTGGGCGTGCCGGGTGGACCAGTGGCCCCGGTCCGCGGGGCCGGGCGGCGCCAGGCCTCCGGCCGCCAGTACGCGGTAGCGCTCGGTGTGCGCCACGACGGGGAGGAGGGCGAGCGGCGAGTCGGCGGGGGCGCGTGCCGCGGCGCGGGCGGCGAAGGCATGCGCCGGGTGCCGGGAGTCGTCCCGGGCGCCCGGTCGCCGTTCGGCCAGGGCGGCCGTCATGAGGTGGTGTGCGTGGTGGTGGTCGCGGTGCCGGGCGCGGATCTGGTGGAAGGCGTGCTCCAGGGCGTCCGGGGTGCCGGTGCGGCGGGCGAGGATCAGCGCGCCGAGCCAGGGCGTGGGGTCGTCGGGCAGCATCCGGGCGGCGGTGGCGCACGCCTCGGCGGCGTCCTCGGTGCTGCTCTCGCCGTGCAGGGCGAGCCGGACGGTGGCCAGCGCCAGGAGGGTCGCGGCATCGCCGCTGTCCGGTTCGGCGAGCCGCCAGTCGCCGGCCCAGGCGGCGCTGCCGGGTGAGGTGGCCAGGACGGTTAATCGGTGTCCGCGCAGATCCCAGTCCTCGCCGGTCTCGGCGAGCAGGCTACGCACCCGGGCCCATTGGCCGAGCGCCAAGGCGTCGGCGGCGAGGGCCAGTTGGGCGTCGTCCAGGGCCGGGGCGAGGAGGACCGGGCCGCCCGGACAGCGGGGGCGTCTGAGCGGCGGCGGTGGCGTGGGCGATGGGGAAATCGAAATCACGGGTCAGGGGCTCCATGACGCGCCGCACCGGCCCGAACAACCCCCTGAGTCGCCCTCAGTGGGGTGGGACCGGATCCGTGCGCGCCTCTACAGAGGGTGATGACTTGGTCCGCACCAGTCATCACGCAAAGCAAAGCGCTACGTAGAGCTCCGCGTCAAGACGGGAAGGGGAATGGCTGGATCCGCCAACCCCCCTTCCGTATCACGGTATTGAGCGGACGGCCACCGGAACTCGGCCGGGCGCCGGAACTCGGAAGGCCACCGGAAATCGGCCGGGCGCCGCGCACCGCCCGCGCCCCCGCGCCGCCCCGCCTTCCCCGCTCCCCCGTTCCCCGCTCCCCCGTTCCCCGCTCCCCGCTCCCCGCTCCCCGTCACGACACCGCACGGGCCGCCGCCCGCCCCGCCGTCCGTCCGGAGAAGAGGCAGCCGCCCAGGAAGGTGCCCTCCAGCGAGCGGTAGCCGTGCACCCCGCCACCGCCGAACCCGGCCGCCTCACCCGCCGCGTACAGGCCCGGCAGGGGCTCACCGCCGTCGGCCAGCACCCGCGAGGAGAGGTCGGTCTCCAGCCCGCCGAGCGTCTTGCGGGTGAGGATGTTCAGCCGTACGGCGATCAGCGGGCCCGCCTTCGGGTCGAGCAGCCGGTGCGGGGCGGCCGTGCGGATCAGCCGGTCGCCCAGGTACTTACGGGCCCCGCGTATCGCTGTCACCTGGAGGTCCTTGGTGAAGGGGTGGGCGATCTCGCGGTCGCGCGCGACGATCTCGCCGCGCAGCGCGTCCTCCGCGATCAGCGGCTCCCCGGTCAGCTCATTCATCCGCCGCACCAGATCCGTCAGCGACCGCTCGACGATGAAGTCCGCGCCGTGATCCATGAACGCCTGCACCGGGCCCGGGGCGCCGGCCCTGGCCCGGCCCAGCACGTCACGGATGCTCTTGCCGGTCAGATCCGGGTTCTGCTCGGAGCCGGAGAGGGTGAACTCCTTCTCGATGATCTTCTGGGTGAGCACGAACCAGGTGTGATCATGGCCGGTCCGCATGATGTGTTCGAGCGTGCCGAGCGTGTCGAAGCCGGGGAACAGCGGAACCGGCAGCCGCTTGCCGCGGGCGTCCAGCCACAGCGGGGACGGGCCGGACAGGATCCGGATGCCGTGCAGCGGCCAGATCGGGTTCCAGTTGTCGATGCCCTCGGTGTAGTGCCACATCCGGTCGCGGTTGATGATCCGGCCGCCGGCCGCCTCGGCGATGCCCAGCATTTTGCCGTCCACATGCGCCGGGACCCCGGACAGCATCCGCCGCGGGGGCGTGCCGAGCCGCTCCGGCCAGTTGGCGCGCACCAGATCGTGATTGCCGCCGATACCGCCGGAGGTGACGATCACGGCCTGGGCCCTGAGCTCGAAGGCACCGGCCACCTCACGGCTGCTGGGCCTGCCGCGCTCGGCGTCCGAGGGCTCCAGAATCTCGCCGCTGACGGTGTCCACGCTCCCCGCGCTGCGCGACAGCCCGGTCACCCGGTGGCGGAAGCGCAGCTCCACCAGGCCGCGGGCGGCCCCGGCCCGCACCCGGCGCTCGAACGGAGCGACCAGACCGGGCCCGGTACCCCAGGTGATGTGGAAGCGGGGGACGGAGTTGCCGTGCCCGGTCGCGTCATAGCCGCCGCGCTCGGCCCAGCCGACGACGGGGAAGAACCGGACGCCCTGCCCGTGCAGCCAGGAGCGTTTCTCCCCGGCCGCGAAATCGACATAGGCCTCGGCCCATTTGCGCGGCCAGTGGTCCTCGGTCCGGTCAAACCCGGCCGTGCCCAGCCAGTCCTGCCAGGCCAGCTCGTGGCTGTCGCGGATCCGCAGCCGGCGCTGCTCGGGGGAGTTCACCAGGAAGAGACCGCCGAAGGACCAGTGGGCCTGTCCGCCGAGGGACTGCGCGGGCTCCTGGTCGAGCAGGATCACCTTGCGTCCGGCGTCCACCAGCTCCGCGGTGGCCGCCAGGCCCGCAAGCCCCGCTCCGATCACGATCACATCAGCGTCGTACGCCATCTCTGCTTCTCCTCAACGGGGCACGCCGGGCGCCCCGGCCGCAGTGGTGGAACGATCCTCAGCGCACCCGACTGCCGCGTCAACCACGGGGTTACCGGGTGGTACACCGAGGCACGCGCGAGAATGGGAGTGACGAGGGCCACGCCACGCCCGACGCCGGATGACTATCCTCAGGCGCATCCCCCACCCCGCGCGATACGAGGTGCGACGTGACGGTGATATTGCTCGCCCTTGGAGCGGCCTGCTGCCTGGGACTCGGTTTCGTGTTTCAGCAGGCCGCGGCGCAACACGCCCCGATGAAGGACTTCCTGTCCGTACGCCTGCTGCTCGATCTGGTGCGGATGCCGCTGTGGCTGGCCGGTATCGGTCTGATGGTGGTCGGGATGGCGCTCGGCGCGGTGGCGCTGGGCATGGGCGACATCACCCTCGTGGAGCCCCTGCTGGCGACCAATCTGCTGTTCGCGATGGCGCTGTCACGGCGGCTGACCCGGCAGCGGCTCGGCCGGAGCGGCTGGGCCGGGCTGTGGCTGCTGGCGGGCGGGGTCACGGCCTTCATCGTGGCCGGGCAGCCACAGGGCGGGCGCAGCAACGCCGACCCGATGTGGCAGTGGCTGATCATGGGCGTGGTGCTGGGCACCGCCCTGCTGCTGGCGGCGGTCGCCAAGCGGGAGCGGGTGCATGTGAGCCTGGAGGCCGCGCTCCTGGGCGTCGCCGCGGGGCTGATCTACGGACTGCAGGACGCGCTGACCCGGATCAGCGGTGAGCGCTTCGGGAACGGCGGCTGGTCGGCCCTGCTCACCAGCTGGCAGCCGTACACCATCGTCGTGCTCGGGGTGCTGGCGCTGGTGCTGGTGCAGAGCGCCTTCGAGTCAGCGCCGCTGCGGCTGTCGCTGCCCGCGCTGACCGCCGCCCAGCCGCTGGCCGGAATCCTCTGCGGAGTGGGGTTCCTCGGCGACCGGTTGCGGGTGACGCCCGGGGCGCTGGCCTGGGAGGTCATCGGGATCGTGGCGGTCGTCGCGGGCATCGTGCTGATCGGCAGCCATCCGGCGATGCCGCCGGGAGCCGGGCAGCGGGCGAATGCACGGGAGCTGCAGCCGCACTGACCGGGCCCCTTGGGCGCGCGACGGCCGGCGCGGCGCGGTGCCTCGCACAGCGCGGTACCTCGAACGGCGGACGCAGTACGTCGCGCGGGGCAGTGCCTCTTCGCCGCCCGCCCCCAGCGGACACTCCCCCGCCCGCCCCCAGTACCCACTCCCCCGTCCGGCCCAGCGGCCGCTCCCCCGTGCGGGCCTTCCTCGCGTCCCGCCCCCTCAGCTCGGCTCGTCGCTCGCTCCGCACCCCGGCAGGTGCCTCCCCCGCCCGCGGTGGTTGCATGGCTCCATGACTGATCAGCAACCGCTCAACGCGGACGAGATCCTCGACATCGTCGATGAGAACGATCAGGTCGTGGGACAGGCCCCACGCGGTGAGAGCTACGCCCGCAGGATGCGCACCCGCTGCGCCTTCGTCCTGGTCCGGGACGCCGAGGACCGGATCTTCGTGCACCGCCGCACTCCGCGGAAGCTCGTCTTCCCCGCGCACTACGACATGTTCGTGGGCGGGGTGGTCGGCACCGGCGAGACCTATGACCAGGCGGCGCTGCGCGAGGCCGAGGAGGAGCTGGGCGTGCAGGGGCTGGCACCGCCCGAGCCGCTGTTCAAGTTCCTCTACGAGACGGCCGAGCACGCCTGGTGGTCCGCGGTCTACCAGGTGCGCTGCACTCTGCCGGTCGCCCCGCAGGAGTCGGAGATCGACTGGTCCGCGTTCCTGCCCGAGGAGGAGCTGATCCGGCGGCTCGACGAGTGGCCGTGGACGCCGGACGGGTTGGCCGCCTACCGGCAGGTGCTCGCCCGGCGGGAGGCGGGAGAGATCTGATGCCACGGGTGTACGGGACGGGCCGGAAGCCAGGGCCTGTCCGGGCGGGCGGACAGACCATGGGGTTTCGGCCATGATCCTCTCCGACGGGCTGCGGTCGATCGGCGCCGCCGTACGGCTGTGGGTCTCGCCCGCGCGGGTCCGTGAGGAGGGGGTGACCCCCGACTACCGCTTCTCGCTCGCCAATGAGCGCACCTTTCTCGCCTGGCTGCGGACCGGGCTGGCGCTGGTCGGCGGCGGTTTCGCGGTGGACCAGTTCCTGCCCCGGCTGCACGAGGGGCTGCGGCTGACCTTCACCGTCGTCCTGCTGGTGGGCGGCGCGCTGTGTGCGCTGCGGGCGGTCAACCACTGGGTGCGCTGTGAGCGCGCGATGCGGCGCGGCGAGGATCTGCCGGTCTCCCGCTTCCCCAGCGCGCTGGCGCTGGGCGTCGGCGTACTGGCGGTGGCGATGGTCGTGCTGGTGCTGCTGGGCCGGACCGACTAGCCGATGGCGGGCGGACAGCTGCCGGGCGCGGAAGCGCCGCGTCCGGCTCCCGACCGGGACCCCGGGCTGCAGCCGGAGCGGACCCGGCTGGCCTGGCGGCGTACGACGCTGTCGGCCACCGCGATGGGGGTGCTGGCCGGCCGCCAGCTGCTGCAAAGCGATGCCCCGGGACCGGTCGAGGTGATTCTGGCGGTGCTGATGGGGCTGCTGTGGCTGGCCTTCGTCGCCCTTGCCCACCACCGGATGCAGGCGATGACCATCGGCCGGCCGCCGGGTCTGCCCCCGCGGACCGCACTGCTGCTGGTCGGCTGCACGCTGGCGCTGGCGCTGTGCGGCGCGGTGATCCTGGTGCGGCCGGGGCACTGACGACCGGGGCACAGCACCCCGTTGGCGGGCGGCGGTACCGTGACACCACCCTCGCATTCACCGAGCGGGCCCCGCCCCGGCTCGGCAGCGTGGGGTGACAAGCCATCAGACGAAGGGCACACCCGCATGGACGACGCGACGGCACCGCGCAAGGCGGCACGGACCACCGGCCCCGGCGCGACCGGGCCGGACGGCACGGAACCACCCGGCACCGGAACCCCCGCGGGCCGGCCGCCCGCCGCCGCGCCCCCCGTCCCCGAGCCCTATCTCACCGAACTTGCCGCCGGTGTCCATGCGTTCATCCAGCCGGACGGCGGCTGGTGCCTCAACAACGCGGGTTTCGTCACCGACGGGGACGCCACCCTGGTCGTGGACACCGCCGCCACCGAGCGCCGGGCCCGCCTGCTGCGCCGGCGGATCGCCGAGAGCGGCGCCCCGGCGCCCCGCACCGTGGTCAACACCCACCACCACGGCGACCACACCTACGGCAACGGTGTCTTCGCGCCCGAGGCGACGGTGATCGGGCACGCCTCCTGCCGCCGCGAACTGCTGGCCGCCGGGCATCAACTCCATGCCGTCTGGCCGGAAGTGGAGTACGGCGACATCCACCTCACGCCGCCCGAGGTCACCTACACCGACGAGCTGACCCTGCACGTCGGCGACATCGAGGTGCGGCTGATCCACCCGGGCGTCGCGCACACCACCGGCGACACCCTCGTCTGGCTGCCCCGCGAGCGCATCGTTTTCGCCGGTGATCTGGTCTTCCACGGCGGCACACCATTCGTCTTCATGGGGTCGTTGGCCGGCTCTCTGCGCGCGGTGCGGACGCTGCGGGCGCTGGACGCGGTCACCGTCGTCCCCGGGCACGGTCCGGTGACCGGCCCCGAGGTCTACGACGGAATCGAGCGCTATCTGCAGTTCGTCGGCCGGCTGGCGCAGGAGGGCCGGGCGGCCGGGCGCACCCCGCTGGAGACGGCTCAGGAGGCGGATCTCGGCCCGTTCGCCGAGCTGGCCGAGAGCGAGCGGCTGGTGGCGAATCTGCACCGGGCCTACGCGGAGCTGGCCGGTGCCGCCCCGGGCGTCCCGCTCGACCCGATGGCCGGATTCAGCGATATGGCGGTGCTGAACGGCGGGGTGCCGATGGCCTGTCACGCATGACCGGGCCCCTGGGCCGCGCGAGGCACCGGGCCTGCGGCCATGAGGGGCAGGGGACGGACGGGGCCGCCGGTACGGCGGAGAACCCTCGCGTGACCGACGCCCCACGCTCCGGCACTGGACTCCATACCGACTAGTCGGCATGATCGTGCCCAGCGACCGATGGACCGTCCACTCCGTACGGAGGAGCACGATGAGCAAGGGCACCCCTCCCCCGCAGGACCGGGACCGGGAGGACCCTCCCGGCCTCGACCTGACACGACTGCGTGAGCATCTGGACCGGGAGCGGCCGGGGCTGGCCGGCGGCCCGCTGCGCGCGCAGCTGATCGAGGGCGGGCGGTCCAATCTCACCTACCGCGTCACCGACGGCGCCGCCTCCTGGGTCGTCCGGCGGCCGCCGCTCGGCCATGTGCTGGCCACCGCCCACGACATGCAGCGCGAGCACCGTGTCATCAGCGCGCTGCACGAGACGCCGGTGCCGGTGCCCGAGACGCTGCTGCTGTGTGCGGACGAGTCGGTCATCGGCGCGCCCTTCTATGTGATGGAGCTGGTCGAGGGCACCCCGTACCGCACCGCCGGGCAGCTCACCCCGCTCGGTCCGGAGCGCACGCGGTCCGTGGTGCTGTCCCTGGTCGACACGCTCGTGGAGCTGCACGCGGTGGACCCGGAGGCGGTCGGACTCGGCGACTTCGGCCGTCCCGACGGTTTCCTGGAGCGTCAACTGCGGCGCTGGGGAAAGCAGTTGACCGCGTCGAAGAACCGCGAGCTGCCGGGCATCGACGAACTCCACGAGGCCCTGGGCCGGGCGCTGCCCGCCTCCCCCGCGCCGGCCGTGGTGCACGGCGACTACCGCCTCGACAACGTCCTGATCGGGGCCGACGACACCCTCAAGGCCGTCCTCGACTGGGAGATGTCCACGCTCGGCGACCCCCTGACCGACCTCGGTCTGCTGGCGATGTACAGCACGGACCTGAAGGTGCCCGGCTCACCGGTCAGCACCACCAGCGGCGCCCCCGGACACCCCGCACCGGCCGAGCTGATCGAGCGCTATGCCGCCCGGTCCGGCCGGGACACCTCCGCCATCGCCTGGTACACGGCGTTCGCCTGGTTCAAGCTCGCCGTGATCCTCGAAGGCATCCACTACCGCTTCACGCTCGGCCAGACCGTCGGCGCGGGGTTCGACCGGATCGGCGAGCTCGTCCCCGTCTTCATCGACCGCGGACTCACCACCCTCAAGGAAGGCTGAGGCACCCATGGACTTCGCATTCGACGCCCGCACGGAAGAGCTCCGCGAGAAGCTCCTGACCTTCATGGACGAGCATGTCCACCCGGCCGAGCAGACCGCCCAGGAGCAGCGGGCCGCGCTCGCCTCGCCGTGGGACACCCCGCCGATCGTCGAGGAGCTCAAGGCCGAGGCCCGTAAGCAGGGGCTGTGGAACCTCTTCCTTCCCGACGGGGAGTACGGTGCCGGGCTGACGAACCTCCAGTACGCACCGCTGGCCGAAATCACCGGCCGCAGCCCGCAGTTGGCGCCCACCGCGCTGAACTGCGCGGCACCGGACACCGGCAACATGGAGGTGCTGACGCAGTTCGGCACCGAGGCACAGAAGAAGCAGTGGCTGGAGCCGCTGCTGGCGGGCGAGATCCGGTCGGCGTTCGCGATGACCGAGCCGGAGGTGGCCTCGTCGGACGCCACCAACATCGAGACCCACATCGCGCGAGACGGCGACCACTACGTCATCAACGGCCGTAAGTGGTACATCTCCGGGGCGATGAACCCGCTGTGCCAGATCTTCATCGTGATGGGCAAGACCGACCCGGACGGCCCGGACCTGCGCCGCCAGCAGTCGATGATCCTGGTGCCCCGGGACACCCCCGGTGTCGAGGTCAAGCGGGCCATGCAGGTCTACGGCTACGAGGACCACTGGCACGGCGGCCACGCCGAGGTGCTCTTCCATGACGTACGGGTGCCGGCGGCCAACCTGATCGGCGAGGAGGGCGGCGGCTTCGCCATCGCCCAGGCCCGGCTCGGCCCCGGCCGGATCCACCACTGCATGCGGCTGATCGGGATGGCCGAGCGCGCCATCGAGCTGATGTGCCGCCGCGCGGTGACCCGTACGGCGTTCGGCAAGCCGCTGGCCCAGCAGGGCGTGGTCCAGGAGTGGATCGC
Source organism: Streptomyces sp. NPDC048637 (assembly GCF_040650675.1). Taxonomy (NCBI): domain Bacteria; kingdom Bacillati; phylum Actinomycetota; class Actinomycetes; order Kitasatosporales; family Streptomycetaceae; genus Streptomyces; species Streptomyces sp. NPDC048637. The sequence goes on along the minus strand of NZ_JBEZHQ010000037.1, from coordinate 32,658 downwards.
GGACGCCCGGGTGGCGGTGGAGCAGCTGCGGCTGCTGGTACTGAAGACCGCCTGGCTGATGGACACCGTCGGCAACAAGGGCGCGCACACCGAGATCCAGTCCATCAAGATCGCTACCCCGCGCACCGTCGTGGACATCCTCGACAAGGCGGTCCAGCTGCACGGCGCGGGCGGCGTCAGCCAGGACTTCCCACTGGCCGAGCTGTGGGCCGGCGCCCGTACGCTGAAGCTGGCGGACGGCCCGGACGAGGTGCACCAACGGTCGCTGGCGCGCCGGGAGTTGAAGCGCTACCTCTAGGGCGCCTCCGACGGTCGTGGCCGGATCCGGTGAGACCCGGCCGTCCGCCGTCGACGGTCCCGAGCGCCGGCACCCGGATCAAGGGTGCGGCGCTCGGGACCGTTACGGGCGACGTGGTGACGCCTGGCCTGCCGAGCCCAGGAGGGCGTCTCCCGGTGGTGTGGTGCGCGACCTCACACCGGGTGGATGGGGGCACTGACCGGTGCCAGGTGATGCACCCGGGCCGGGGGCAGGTTGCCCAGCACCAGTTCCGAGCGGAAGGTGTGCCGGTCCACTATCCGGCGCAGGGTGTTCTGGCCGTCGAGGACGTGTTCGCGAGCCGCCCGCCCGGTGAACGTGCGGCGCATCCTCGCCCCTCCCACGTAGCCGAAGAAGGACAGGGTGCCGCCGGGCCGCAGGGACCCGAGCAGCCGGTCGAAGATGTCCGCGGTCGTCGGGGCGTCGAAGTTCGCGAACGGCAGACCGCAGACGATCGTGTCGTAGGTGCCGAGGTCATGCTCCTGCACCAGGCCGGTACGGAACTGGAGCCGCGGGTCGCTGCCGTAGGCCCCTTGCAGCAGGTCGACGAAGCGCGGGTTGGCCTCGACCAGGTCGAGGGTGTCCTGCCGGCCGAGCGAGCCGGTGATATGGCGGGTCACCGCCCCGGTGCCGGGCCCTACCTCAAGGACCGCGCGGGGGCTGCCGGGGCTGGGGATCACATAGCGGGTGAGGGCCCTGCCGAGCCGGGGGCCACTGGGAGCTATCGCCCCCACCTCCCGGCTCGTCCGTGCGTACTCCCGGAGAAACAGTGTCACTTCAGGCAAAGGGCACCCACATCGGTAGCTATCAGTACTATCCGCACCTTAAGTTACGAGTCGCGGATGAGGACAGCCCCTGACCGTGACCGCCCCTGGAGTCTCATCGACCCGGGGCGCATGCCCACTGGTCTTGCGCGCAATCCAACAAATTCCCGGGGCTGAGGTCAAGCCCCGCCGGGGCCCGCCTGCGTCCTGCGCGGCCTGGCCGGCCTGGATACGGCACGGCGGGCCTTGATACGGCACGGCGGGGTGCGGCACGGCGCCGCACCCCGCCGCCGTGGCTCACGGCCGCAGGGCCCGCAGCAGCAGATCGGCGAGGTGGTCCGCGACCTGCTGCGGGCTGAGCGGCCCGTCCTCGCGGTACCAGGTGCCCAGGTGGTGCACGGAGCCGAAGTGGTAGTCCACGACGAGATCGGCGGGGATGTCGGCGGCGAACACCCCGGTGCGCTGACCCTCCTCGATCAGCGCCCGGAACCGCTCGTGGTACCGCCGCCGCTCAGCGCGTACCTGCTTGTCCTTCTCCGGGCCGAGGTGGTGCATCGAACGGAAGAAGATCTTGGTGTCGTCGAGGTTCTCGATGGTGGTGACGACGACATCGGCGGCGGCGTCCCGAAGCCGCTGCTCCACCGGCGCATCGGCGTCCGCGAAGTGGTCGAGCCGCTCCTGCTGGAGCCGCAGGACCCGGCCGTAGACCTCGTGCAGCAGATCGTCCTTGGAACCGAAGTAGTGGTAGAGGGCGCCCTTGGTCACGCCCGCCGCATCGACGATCTCCTGGACGGAGGTGCGGTCGTAGCCCTGCTCCGCGAAGAGCTTGGTGGCGGTGGCCAGCAGCCGCTGGGCCACCGGCTTCGCACCGCCGTTGCCATTGCCGTCCTTCGTGCCGGCCATCGCCCTCACCTGTCCTTCGTACTAGGGTCTGTCCGATGGGTCAGGGCCGGGTCCGCGACGCCTGGCACGGTACCTCGCCGCGTTGCCGAAACGTCCGCATAGCTCCGCTATGAGGACGCTCCGGCGCCTTGCGATGCACCGCACCAGACGCCGCGGCCTATCCGACCCTGACCCATCGGACAAACCCTAGTCATGCGCGGTGGCGCAGCTCCCGTCGGAGGATCTTGCCACTCGTGGTCTTCGGAAGCTCGGCCAGGATCTCCACCGCACGGGGATATTTGTACGCCGCCAGCCGTTCCTTGCAGTAGGCGGCCAGCTCGGCGGGTTCCGGGGAGGTACCGGGCCGCAGGCTGACATAGGCCTTCACCGACTCACCGCGGTAGGCGTCGGGCACACCGACCACCGCCGCCTCGCGCACCGCCGGGTGGCTGTAGAGGACGTCCTCGACCTCGCGGGGCCACACCTTGAAGCCGGAGGCGTTGATCATGTCCTTCTTCCGGTCGACGACATAGAGCCAGCCGTCGGTGTCCATGAAGCCGATGTCGCCGGTCCGCAGCTCGCCGTCCGGGAGGCCCTCGGCGGTGGCGTCGGGGCGCCGCCAGTAGCCGGGGACGACCTGGGGGCCGCGGACCGCGATCTCGCCCTGCTCACCGAACGGCAGATCCCGGCCGTCCTCGCCGATGATCCGGACGACGGTGTCGGGGCCGGGGACACCGACCGCGAGCGTGCCGGAGACCCTGTCGACCGGCGCCTCCCTGCCCGGCGGGACGCTGGCGCAGGGCGCGGTGCACTCGGTCAAGCCGTAGCCATTGTGGACATATGGCCCGAAACCGGTACGGAACTTCTCGACGAGGGCGGGCGGCAGCGGCGCGCCGCCGGAGGACATGGTCCGGAAGGACGCGAAGTGGTCGCGGGTGACCTCGGGGTGGGCCATCAGCGCCATATAGGCGGTCGAGGGGCCGACCGTGTAGGCGGGGCGGTGCTCCAGGAAGGCGTCCAGGACGACGCCCGCCTCGAAGCGGTAGGCGAGCACGAGGGTGCCGAGGTTGGCGATACAGGCCGCCAGTTCGCAGACCATGCCGGTGATGTGGAAGAGCGGGGCGAGCGCGAAGTAGGTGGCGCCTTCGGGGAGACCCAGGCCGGTGCGCTGGCGTTCGGCGTTGTAGGTGATGTTGCCGTGGGTGTTGGTGGCGCCCTTGGGGGTGCCGCTGGTGCCGGAGGTGTAGCTGATCAGTGCAAGGTCGTCGGCGGTGAGCTCCGGGTCGTCGGGCGCGACACGTATCTTCCCGGGGGTGCGGGCGACGGCCAGCAGATCGTCGGCGTCCTGCTGCGGCCCGAGCCGCTCGCCGTGCAGCACCCGCTGGTCGTCGCGGGTCTGCAGATCCCGCTCATGGGCGGTGAGCACGATCCGTACGGACGGCGCCCCGGCGGCGGTGACGCGCAGAAAGCCGTCCCAGGTGCGGTCGGCGCAGATGACGGCGGTGACCTCGGCGTCGTCCAGGATGTGCCGCATCTCGGCGGACTTGTACATGGGGTTGACGGGCACCACCACGCCTCCCGCCTTCCACACGCCGAGCAGGGCGAGCACGAAGTGCGGGGTGTTCTGCAGCATGACCGCGGCCCGGTCACCGCGCCGGAAGCCGCGCTCGGTGAGGTGGGCGGCGATGCCGTCGGAGAGCGCATCGGTCTCGGCGTAGGACAGCCGGCCGTCGAAGTAGGCGAGCGCCGTACGGTCGGGGACCCGGCCCACCGCGGTCCGGAAGGCGTGCAGCACCGAGGGGGGCGGCTGCACGGGGGCGCGCTGGGCGTCGGTGAGCTGTGCCAGCCACGGCTTGTCCTGGTAGGAGGTCATCGAGGTGCGGCCCTTTCTTCCTGATCGCCTGATCATCCCTGCGGGGAAACGCCCGGGGTGCGGTGGGGTGGCGGACCGGGCCCGGCCGGCCCGCCGGCCCCCGTCTAGGAGCGGCCCTCGGCCTGCTCCAGCTTCTGCTGCAGGTGGTTCATCCCGCCGAGCCAGCGGTCGGGTTCGGCGGCGCGCGCGGTGTAGTAGTCCGCGACCTCCGGGTGCGGCAGGACCAGGAAGCGGCCCTCCGCCATGGCCGCGAAGAGCGCCTCGGCGACCTCCTCGGGCTCCACGGCGGTGGGGGTGAGCACGAGGTCCCCGGCGGTCCCGGTGGCGGCCAGCATGTCGGTGCGTACGCCCTGGGGGCAGATGGCGTGGACGTCGATACCGCGGTGCCGGTAGGTCAGCGACAGCCACTCGGCGAAGGCGTACGCACCGTGCTTGGTGACGCTGTACGGGGCCGCGGCGACCATGGTGAGCAGACCGGCGGCGGACACCGTGGAGATGAAGCGGCCGCTGCCGCGCGCCAGCCACTCCGGCACCAGCTCGCGGGCGGCCCGGACGTGGGCCATGACATTGACGTCCCAGGCCAGCGCCCAGTCCTCCTCGGGCGCCTCGGGCCCGCCGCCGGTGCCGACCCCGGCGTTGGCGCAGAAGATGTCGATACCGCCGCCGCCGAGCGCCTCGCGGGCCGCCGGGACGATGTGGGAGGCGTCACCGGCGACCGCGACCGCCCCGATCTCGTCGGCGGTCTTCCGCGCCTTGGCCTCGTCCAGATCGTTGACCACGACCCGGGCACCCTCGGCGGCGAACCGGCGGGCCAGCGCCGCGCCGATCCCTCCGCCCGCCCCGGTCACGACAACGGCCTTGTCCCGTACGGCTGCCACGCTGGATCTCCCTCGGTCGCGTCGGTTCGGCTGACGGCAGACTAACCAGTCGGTATGTCCCGGCGGAAGAGTCCTTTCCGCCTCGGCCCGTCCTGTTCCGGGATCCTCCGGGCCGGACTAGGGTCTGTCCGATGGGTGGGCCGGCGGGCCCACGCCGACCCATCGGACAAGGCCCTAGCGTGCGCACGACACGGACCCGGTTGATTCCTGATCACGGAGGTGTGCGGATGGCTCTGTCGAGACGCGTACTGCTCGGGCGGCTGGCGGCGACCGGAGCGGCCGGTGCGGCCCTGGCCGCGGGGGCCGGACCCGCCCGTGCCGCGCAGCCGGTGCACGGCGGCGGGCGGCGGGTGCACACCGGCTTCGACCGGCTGGCCGCCGACGGCTACCGCCTCCTGGACGGCCGGCGGGTCGGCATCGTCACCAACCCCACCGGCGTCACCCAGGAGTTGCGGCACATCGTGGATGTGATGCACGCCGACGACCGGGTGCGGCTGACCGCCGTCTTCGGCCCCGAGCACGGCTTCCGGGGCACCGCACAGGCAGGCGGCTCCGAGGGCCGTTACGACGATCCGGCCACCGGACTGCCCGTCTACGACACCTACAACAAGAGCGGTAAGGCACTCGCCGACATCTTCACCGCCTCCGGTGTGGACACCGTCGTCTTCGACATCCAGGACGTCGGCGCCCGCTTCTACACCTACATCTGGACGCTGTACGACTGCATGGTGGCGGCGGTCCTGGCCGGCAAGCGCTTCGTGGTCCTCGACCGGCCGAACCCGGTCACCGGCCGCTCGGCCACCGGCCCGGTGCTCGACAAGGCGTACGCCTCGTTCGTCGGCCGGGAGCCGATCGCGCAGGCGCACGGGATGACCGTGGCGGAGCTGGCGCTGCTGTTCAACGGCGAGTTCGTCCCGCAGGCCGCCGGGCGCCCGGTGGAGCTGGAGACGGTCCGGATGACCGGCTGGCGACGCGCCGACTTCTACGACACGACCCGGCTGCCCTGGGTCCCCCCGAGCCCCAACATGCCCACCCCCGACACCGCCCTCGTCTACTCGGGCACCTGCCTGTTCGAGGGCACCAACCTCTCCGAGGGGCGCGGCACCACCCGCCCCTTCGAGCTGCTGGGCGCCGACGGCATCGACCGGCGCTGGGCCGCGGCGGCCACCGGACTGGGCCTGCCCGGCGTGCACTTCAGGGAGGCCTACTTCGCCCCCACCTTCTCCAAGTTCCAGGGCAAAACGATCGGCGGCGTCCAACTGCACCTCCATGACCGCGCGGCCTTCGACCCGGTACGCACCGGCATCGGCCTCCTGGTGACCGCGAAACGGGTCTGGCCCGGCTTCACCTGGCGCCCGGACCACGGCATCGACCGCCTGACCGGCTCGTCGACGGTACGGACGATGATCGACGCGGGCGCCGGACCGGACGAGATCGTGGCGGCCTGGCAGAAGGGCCTGAAGCGCTTCCGTGCGGTACGTCGGCGGTATCTGCGGTACCCGTAAGGGCGTTGGGCCGGCCCTGGCCCGGGCCTGTCCCGGTCTCAGGAGCCGAAACAGGCCATGCCGCCTCTTGACCGGCCCCGCCGCCGAGCCGGAAAGTGCGCTGGTGAGCAGCGACGCGACAGCAGCACGGACATCGGCAGATTCTCCGGCGAAGACGGACGGGGGAGCCACCGGCGGCGAGAGCCTGCGCCGGGTGGCGGTGGCCTCCTTCATCGGGACGGCCATCGAGTTCTACGACTTCTACATCTACGGGACGGCCGCCGCGCTCGTCCTCAACCAGGCGTTCTTCCCGACGCTCGACCCGGTCAACGCCACCCTCGCATCCTTCTCCACCTATGCGGTGGCGTTCGCCGCGCGGCCGCTCGGCTCGGTGATTTTCGGCCACTTCGGCGACCGGGTGGGCCGTAAGTCCGTCCTGGTCGCGTCGCTGCTGCTGATGGGGCTGTCGACGGCCTGCGTCGGACTGCTCCCGGGATACGGCACGCTGGGCATCTGGGCGCCGCTGCTGCTGATCGCGCTGCGCTTCCTGCAGGGCATCGGGCTGGGCGGGGAGTGGGGCGGGGCGGCGCTGCTCGCGGTCGAGCATGCGCCGCGCAAACGCCGCGGGCTGTATGCGGCGTTCCCGCAACTGGGCCCGTCCGTCGGGTTCTTCGCGGCGACCGGGGTGTTCTGGCTGCTTTCGTCCGCGCTCGACGACGCGGCGTTCCGCTCGTGGGGCTGGCGGGTGCCGTTCCTGCTGTCGTTCCTGCTGGTCGGCGTCGGGCTGTTCGTTCGGCTGAAGATCAGTGAGACGCCGGTCTTCACCAAGGTGCTGGACGCCCAGGAGGCGAGCAAGGTCCCCACCGTCGAGGTCGTGCGCCGGCATCCGCGCGAACTGCTGCTGGGCGCGGGCGGGATGATCGTCGCGTACGGCCTCTTCTACACCGCGACGACCTACTGCCTCTCCTACGCCACCGGCACCCTCGGCATCTCCCGCAACACCATGCTGGGGCTCTCCCTCGTCGCCTGCCTCTTCCTGGCGGCCGGCACCTGGCTCGCCGCCACCCGCTCCGACGGCGCCGGCCGCCGCAAGCTGGTCCTTGCCGGGACCGTCCTCGCGGCGGTGTGGGGCCTGGTGCTCTTCCCGCTGCTGGACACCGGGCAGCCGGCGCTGATCGCCCTCGGCATCGGCGGTGCGCTGTTCTGCATGGGTGTGGTGTACGGCCCGATGGGCGCCTATCTGCCGGAGCTGTTCAGCGCGCGGGTGCGGTACTCGGGCGCCTCACTGGCCTACAACCTGGGCGGCGTCCTGGGCGGCGCGGTGGCCCCGCTGGTCGCCACCCGGCTCCAGTCGGCGTACGGCTCGGCGTCGGTGGGCTGGTACGTCAGCGCGATGGCCGTCGTCTCGCTGCTGTGCGTACGGGCCCTGCCGGAGACCCGGGAGCGGGACCTCGTCTGAGGTCCCGACGGCCCCGGCGCTCACGAACTCAGCCACCACCGCCCGCTCTCCCGGGACAGCGCGTCCCACAGGAGGTTGAGGGGATGGCCGGGGGCGTAGGAGTCCCGCTCGCCGCGGCGGGTGAAGACGCCGACCAGTACCTCGGTCCTGGGGCCCACCTCTCCGACGAGTTCCAGGGTGCGCAGCCCGCCGGCCTCCGGGAGGCGGCCGTCCGCGGCCGCCTCGCCGATGCCCCGGGTGACCAGCATCGCCCCGCTCACCACCCCGGACCGCAGCAGCTCGAAGCCATAGTGCGCGGCCTCGATCTCGGCCGCGATGGAGAGCTTCTGCCGGTAGTCGGGGCCGTACCAGGCGGTCAGGAAACGGCCGATCAGACCGCGTGCCGAGACGACCAGCGGCAGCCGGGGCAGGTCCCGGGCGCCGAACGAGGTGCCGGGGAGCCGCTCCGGCGGCAGGTTCGTCAGCAGGGAGAGCCCGCTGCGCCGCCACTCCATGACCTCGTACGGAGCCAGCAGCTCCGCTTCATCGCTCTCGGTGACCACAACACTGCCGCAGACCAGGTCGAGTTCCTTGGCGCGCAATTTGGCGAAGAGGTCGCCGGTGCGGACATGGGTGACCTTCAGATCGACATCGTCGCGCTCATAGTCCTCGGTGACCCGTTCCACCGCATCCAGCAGAAAACCGAGCGTATAGCGGGTGGTGCCGACGGAGAGCGTCCGGCCGAGCCGGCGGCGGGCGTCGTGCACCCCGTCCGTCCACTCCCCCAGAGTGCGCCGCGCCAGGCCGACCAGCGCCTCCCCGGTCGCGGTGAACAGGGCGTCCCTCCCCCGCCCCTGCTTGAGCACCAGCTCCTCCCCGCACAGCGCGGCGAAGGTGCGGTTCATGGTGTCCAGTTGCTTCTGCACGCTGGACTGCTCACGGCCCAGCCGGCGCGCGGCGGCCAGCGCGGTACCCGCCTCGTGGACGACGATCAGCGTGCGCAGCTGGTCCATGGTGGTATCCAGCAGCTCTGTCGGGTAGTGCTGCGGACCTGACAAGGCCATGCCTCGCTTTCCCATCCCCTGGAGTTCAGAACCCTGCAGCATACCCCCAGGAGAAACCCGCCCCGAAGGCAGCCGGGACACGGGAGTTGCAGCGCCGGGGCACCCGGCGTGCGCGCACGAAGGCCCCGGGGCCACCCGCCCCGGGGCCTTGCTGTGCCGTCCTCCGTCTACCGGTGGGCCGGGAACTCCACGACCTGCTGATAGGTCGGCCGGTTCTGCCAGCTGATGGTGGCGTGGGTCAGACCGCCCACCGTGCGGTGGATGATCGCGTCCGCGCACCACTGGTCGCCGGCCTTGCAGCTGTCATCACCGGGGTAGACCTGCTCGGCCGTCTTCCCGGTCGCCTGCTGGAGCGTGGCGAGCAGAGTGTCGCGGCAGGCGGACAGGTCACCGTTGCCGCAGTACTGCGTGGCGAGCGGGCCCGCCACCTTGTCGCCGAGTGCCGCCCGCAGATCCTTGTCCGCGTAGCTCCACCAGCCGTACTGGAACGCCGATCCGGCGTGCGCCCCGGTCGGGCCGTGGCCGGCCGACGGTGATTCGTCGATGCCGAGGTTGGCGCGCAGTGCGTCGTAGAGGTCGCCGCCGAGGCCCGGCTTGAAGACGGCCTCCGTCATCAGCGGCCACCAGGCGTCCATGAGGCGTACCGCGTCGGGGTGGGTGTAGGTGTGCGAGCCCGCGGCGGTCTCCCGGCGCTGGGCGCCGTCCTTGCGCCAGGCCTCCAGCTGCTGAACGGCGGTCTTCAGCTTCGGGTCGGTGACGGGCTTGCTGTTGAGGACCCGCAGGAGTTCGGGCAGCACGTCCTCACCGCGCAGATCGGTGACGGCGGCCTCGGACATGGCGCGGGTCAGCGACGCCCGGGTCACCCCGCCGTCCTTCGTCAGCGCGCGCACCCGGTCGTCCAGCAGATTGCCGCGGTGCACCGAGCCGTTGCCGTAGCCCGCCGAGTCGTAGTCCTTGGCCTGCTTGTTGTTCCAGGAGATGTAGTAGTCCTGGTTGACGGACTGCGGGTGCTGGGCGGGCGGGGTGTACTCGGCGGTGTTGGCCGCCGGATCGTGGCCCTTCCACTCGTAGGCGTCGTCCGCCCTGACGGGCAGTGCCGGATCGACCTCGGGGTTGCGCACGGGGTTGAGGCCGCTGTTGTAGTACGCGATGTCGCGGGAGTCGGCGTAGAACCAGTTGAAGGCGTAGCCGATGTGCTCGGCGGCCTTCTGGAAGCTCTTGGCGTCCCGCACGTAGGACGGGTCATTGAACATCTGGAAGCCGATGATCGAGTCGGCCTCGTGGCGGTAGGTGGAGCGCTGCGCGGTGTAGGCGACGGGCTTGCCGTCGAGGGTCGCGCGGTGGGTGACGACGCCGTACTTGGTCCGGAAGACCTGCATCCGGTAGGAGCCGGCCGCCGTCGGGTCGGCGATGGTGGGCTTCCAGGAGTTGGTGCGCTCCATCTTCTCCATGGGGACGCACGCGCCGCGGTAGCGGTAGGAGGTGGAGTCCTTGGTGGGCGCGGAGCCGTCCGCGTTGCACAGCTCGGCCGCGAAGGTGTCGGTGATGTCCTGGCCGGCGGAGGTGGCGCTCCAGGAGTAGTCCTGGCCGCGGCCCAGCTGGACGTACATCCCGACGCCCGCGAAGGAGGCGCCGCGGGCGCTGATACCGGGCCCCTGGATCTCCTGGAGCATCAGCAGCTGGGGCGCGAAGTAGCCGGTCTGCGGGCCGAAGACGGCGACCGGGTGGCCGCTCGCGGAGTGCTTGCCGGACACCAGCAGGGCGTTGGACATCCCGCGGTGCTGAGTGGGATCGAAGCTCCCCTCGGGCAGCACCCCGTCCTTGAAGAGCCCCTCCAGCTTCTTGTACTTCTTGGGGGCCTTGACCGGGTCCCGGGGCGGCGTCCCGCCCTTGGCGGTGGCCGCGCCGGTGCGGTCGAACACCAGGGGCTCGGGGGTGACCGAGCCGCGGTCCGGCAGCGCCGTGCCCTTGGCCTTGGCCGGCTTGACGGCGTACGGGAAGCTGCTGCCGTCGTGCAGGGTCTTGGCGGCCTCGGGGTCGTTGCGCTCCCGGAAGGACTCCCAGACCTGGGTGCCCTTCTCGACGCCGTACTTCTGCTGGGCGGAGAGCAGCGCCAGTGCCGAGGGGACCTCGCCGCCACCACCGTTGCCGAAGAGACCGCCGACGACGGAGGCCAGGGCTATCAGGTCGGTGAGCTTGAAGGGCTGGATCTCACCGGCGTTGGTGACGGCGTCGACATGGCCGGTGAGCACGTACTCACCGGGGAAGTAGCGGCCGTTCTTGGACTGTTCGCGGTAGGCGTTGATCCCGTCGACATAGGCCTGGGCGTCCTTCATGGCCAGTTCGCCGCGCTCGCCGTTGTGGTCCTTGATGTAGTCGACCTGCTGTTGCAGATCCTCCTCGGTGTACGGCGCCTGCGGCCAGAACTGCTGCTCCAGGCCCTGGTTGGCGAGGGCGCCGCCGGCGAAGGAGGTCAGTTCGCCGCGGCCGATGTGGCGGAAGAGGTCCATGAGCCAGAGCCGGTCCTGGCCCGCGGCGTAGCCGGCGCCGTATTCGGTGCCGTAGCGGGTGGTGCCCTTGATGTGCGGGACGCCGGTCTTCTTGTCACGGGTGATGGTCACATCGTCGCGGGGCGTGGTGACCTTGCCCACCTGGTCGGCGGGAACGCCGAAGGAGGCGTCGTTGAAGAACGTGCCGAGGGTGTCGTCGGTGAGCGACTGATAGCCGCTCGCCAGCGCGCCGTACGGGGCGAGCTGGTCGGTGGAGTGCTCGGGGTGGGTGCCGAAGAGCTTGTTGCCGAGGATCTCCATCAGGGTGGCGTTGCCGGTGGCACCGGGCGGCAGGATGTCGCCGCACTGGCCCTGGCAGTAGTCGTTCGCGATGGGGGCACCTCCCGCTCGAGCGAAGTCGAGAGTGGGGGACGGTGCGGCGGCCGCCGCCATGGTCGGGGGCGGTGCCAAGAGCGTGGCACCCAAGGCGAACAGGGCTGCCGCGGCAGCAGTCCTGAGCCTTCCGGTACGTCGTCGCATTCCTGCTCCTCGGTGGGGGTACCCCCTTGCTCGTCAAGGGCTTGGGGGAGGGAGGGTGGGCGGGACGTTACCGGCGGTTATCCCCGGCCGGAAGATGAACAACAGTCAACTTTTGTTCTTCCCGGCGGAGATTGGGCAGACGCCGCCATGACGCCTCGGAACATCGCCAACAAAACCGCACGAAAGTTCGATGGATCCAGGTGGTGATCGGCTACGTCCCATCACCGTCCAGTCGGGTCCTCCCCACGGAGGTGGGATGAAATGGCCGGTTTCAGAGCCCTCGCAGAACAGGTCCGCAATCCACGACTCGTCGCGACGCAGCGACGCACCGCCCTGCGCAAGTGCCTTGAACGCTTCGCCCCTTACGGGCACCGGGCGACCTGGCACCATCTGTGCACCCGGGCCGGTATCGCGACCCAGGACCGCGATCCCGATCCGGAGCGGCTGGTGGCCGCGCTCGCCGAGCTGGAAGAGGCCCGTACTCTCTGGCTCGCGTACGAGGAGGAGTTCGCCGCCCGGCGCCGCAAGGAGAAGCACGACGGCATCCGGCAGCCCGGCGCCCTCGACGAGTGGCACCGGCGGACCTGGGGCGGCTGCGACATCGTGCCGTGCGAGTCACCGCAACGGCACCCCGCGGCCCGTCTCTCGGTGGTACTGCGCCGCATGATCGCAGCGATGGAGGCGGGGCGGCCACGCCGCGACTGCCCGGTGTGCGGCGGCACCCGCTTCGCCTGGCTCCCGGAGTCCGCCACCTCCCCGGCGACCGGCCCGGCCTGCCTGCAGTGCGGGGTGCTGGCCCCGGTGTCCGTGCTGGCCCCTGAGGCGCTGACCGCCGCGGGCCGGGTCCACGGGGCGGGGGCGTTCGCGGCGGCCTGACCGGCACCGAACGGCGACCGGGCGCCTCCGCATGCCGGGGGCGCCCGGGTCCCGGGCACTGCCGGACCCCGCTGCCCTCACCGGGACATGCGCCCGGTCCGTCGCAACGAGGCCCGGACGGCGGCTGATTCCGCGGGGTCCGGAGGTCAACCGGACGCGCTCACCGACGCCCGCGCGGCAGGCGGCGACGTCCCTCCCCACCCAACTGATGGCCGCTGCAACGGCTTTGGTCGGCGGTCTTCCCGGACCGGGCACTCCCGGGTACGTTCCGCCACATGCCCGCGCTCGCCCGCTCCCGCAGCGTCGCCCCGCCGGGATGGAGCCGCTGGCTCGTCCCGCCCGCCGCCCTGTCCCTCCACCTCGCCATCGGACAGGCCTACGCCTGGAGCGTGTTCAAACCTCCCTGGAGTCCTCCCTCCACCTGTCCGGGACGGCCTCCGCGCTCCCCTTCCAGCTGGCCATCGTGATGCTGGGGCTGTCCGCCGCGTTCGGGGGCACGCTCGTCGAACGCAACGGCCCGCGCTGGGCGATGTGCGTCTCTGCGGTCTGCTTCTCCGCCGGCTTCCTGGTCGCCGCCCTCGGCGCGGCCACCGGCCGGGGCCTTTACGAACTGTCCCTCAAGCTGAAACAACTGTTCACGGGCTGACCACCCCCACCGGCATCGCGCCCGGCGGACGTCGGCCCTCCTGCCCGTACGGCACCAGGGCCGCGCGGGCGCCCTTAGGAGAGGGTGGACGTCCATGGCCGAACTGCACGATCTGACCGCGCTCGAACAGGCCCGGGGAATCCGGTCCGGGGAACTCTCCCCCGTGGAACTCACCGAGCACTGTCTCGCGCGGATCGAGCGGCTCGACGACACACTCGGCGCCTTCCTCACCCGTACCCCCGACATCGCCCGCAAACAGGCCTCGGACGCGGAGAGCGAGGCCGCCGCGGCACGCCGCGAGGGCCGTGAACTCCCGCCGCTGCACGGCGTCCCCGTCCCGGTGAAGGACCTCAACCAGGTCGCGGGCGTGCGCTGCACGATGGGTTCCCGGGCACTGGCCGGGCAGGTGCCGACCGTCGACGACCATGTGGTCACCAAGCTGCGGGCGGGCGGCACGATTCTGCTCGGCAAGACCAACACCCCCGAATTCGGGCTGCCCTGCTACACCGAGAACGGCCTCGCGCCGCCCGCCCGCACCCCGTGGGACCTGGCGCGCTCGGCGGGCGGCTCCAGCGGTGGGGCCGCCGCGGCCGTGGCGGCCGGCCTGGCACCCATCGCGCACGCCAGCGACGGCGGCGGCTCGATCCGGATACCGGCCTCGGTCTGCGGGCTCTTCGGCATCAAGCCCAGCCGCGGCCGGATCAGCGGCGGCCCGCTGCTGCACGACATCTCGGGCCTGGCCACCTCGGGCCCGCTGGCCCGTACGGTCGCCGATGCGGCCACCCTGCTGGACGTCCTGGCGGGGGCGATGCCCGGCGACCCGTTCGCGGCGCCGTCGCTGCCGCCCGGGGAGACCTTCGCCGCCCACGCCCGCCGCGACCCGGGACGGCTGCGGATCGCCTGCCTCACCGAGGCGCCCGTCCCCGGCATCGAGGTCCACCCCGACTGCCGTACCGCCACCACCGACACCGCCGCCCTGCTGACCGGACTCGGCCATGAGGTCGAGGAGCTGTCGCTGCCCTCCGACGACAGCATCCTGCTCGCCTTCACCCGCGTCTGGTCGGTGCTGGCCGCGAGCCGCCCCGTACCGCCGGAGGGCGAGGAGCTGCTGATGCCGCTCACCCGCTATCTGCGCGACCGCGGCGCCGAGGTCTCCGGTACGGACTTCACGCGCTCGCTGTACGCGTTCCGGATGCTCGCCCAGTCCCTGGCCGACGGTCTGATGCCGCCGGGCGGCTATGACGTGATTCTCTCGCCGACCCTGGCCGCCCCGCCCGCCGAGGTCGGCGCGCTGCGCAATGACGCCGACCCCCAGGCCGAGTTCGCCGCCATCGGCGCGTTCACCCCGTTCACCGCGCTCTACAACGCCACCGGTCAGCCCGCGGTGAACGTCCCGCTGCAGTGGAACGCCGCGGGCCTGCCGATCGGTGTGATGCTGGCCGGCCGGTACGGCGACGAGGCCACCCTGATCGCGCTGTCGGCGCAGCTGGAACAGGCCCGCCCGTGGGCGGGACGCACCCCGTCCATGTGGTGACGGACGCCGGAGTCCGCGCGCTCGTCCCACCCCGGGGCGAGCGCGCCCGCGCTCAGCACTCGTCCGTGCAGCAGCCCTGCCCGTCCGGCCCGTCCTGCTCGTCCCCGAGCGCCGGGCCGGGCCGCTGATCGCCACCGGAGCGCCGCTGCGCCCCCGCCGGGTCCTTGACGCTCCGGTCGACCCGCAGCCGCCGCGCGCCGGGCCCCTGCTCGCCGAGGTTGTCGTACGGATTGGACAGCGCGCACTTCTCCAGCGAGAGGCAGCCGCAGCCGATGCAGTCGGTCAACCGGTCGCGCAGTTCGACGAGTTGACTGATCCGCTCGTCCAGCTCGGAGCGCCAGACCTCGGAGAGCCGGGCCCAGTCGGCGCGGTTGGGGGTGCGCTCGTCGGGCAGCTCCGCCAGTGCGTCGCGGATCACCGCGAGCGGGATGCCGACCCGCTGCGCCGCCCGGACGAACGCGACCCGGCGCAGTGCGTCACGGCTGTAGCGGCGCTGGTTGCCCGCCGTCCGGGTGCTGCTGATCAGTCCCTTGGACTCGTAGAAGTGCAGCGCGGACACCGCGGCACCGCTGCGCGCGGAGAGCTGGCCGACGGAGAGTTCATGAACCTTGTACGGAAGCTGGGGCACGCTTCAACCCTAGGGCCTCTCGTTCGGATCATGGCGGGCTCGCGGGGTCCGGCACGCAGCTCGCCGCGTTGCCGTCACTCTTCCCCAAGCTCTCGGCTTCGTTCGAGCAGCGGAGACCCCCACCGCTCCGCGTCGGCTCCCTCCTCCGCCCGTCCGGCCATTGACAGCGGGTGCCCGCACTCCGCATTCTGAGCAAGCGCTTAGTAAGCGTCGGCCGATGCGCGCCAACGGCGGACGGATCCCGAGGAGGCAGACAGAAGATGGCAGAGCCCCGAGTGTTTGGATCGCTCGACGAACTGCGGGCCGCGGTCGGCGAGGAGCTGGGCACCAGCGACTGGCTGGAGGTCGACCAGAAGCGGATCGATCTGTTCGCGGAGGCCACCGGCGATCACCAGTGGATCCATGTGGACCAGGAGAAGGCCGCGGCCGGCCCGTTCGGCACCACCATCGCGCACGGCTATCTGACGCTGTCGCTGCTGCCCGCCCTCGTCCCGCAGCTGATGCGGGTCGACAACGTGAAGATGGGCATCAACTACGGCACCAACAAGGTGCGCTTCCCCGCCACCGTGCCGGTCGGCTCACGGCTGCGCGCCACGGCCAGGATCGCGGAGGTGACCGAGGTGACCGGCGGCGTCCAGCTCGCCACGGTCGTGACGATCGAACGCGAGGGCGGCGACAAGCCGGTCTGCGTCGCGGAGACGGTCAGCCGCTTCTATCTGTAGGCGGGGCGCCGGGCCGGGGGCGCGGGGCGGGGCCTGACGCGGCGGGGGCCGCCCGCCGCGAGGGTGTCCGACAGCGCGCCGGCCACGGCGACGAGCCGTAACGTACCGTGCCGTGCCGTGCCGTGCCGTGCCGTGCCGGCAATAGGGTGCCCGGATGAGCAAGGCGATATCGCGCAAGGCGGGCAACAAGCAGAAGCCGAGGCCGGCCTTGGGATGGCGGGTCACCGGGGTGTCGTGCTCAACGGCAGCCCCCACCGCCCCCGCCGCACCACCCCACCTGCCTGATCCCAGGCTTCTGCCCCACGCTTCAGGCGACCGGCGCACCCACCATGCGCAGGACGAGATCGGCGTAGAGGGTGCCGACCTCGTCGGGTGTGCGCGGGCCGTCCGAGGTGAACCAGCGGGCGACGTCCACACACAGCGACAGCACCGCGAGGGTGGTGCCCGGTACATCGTCGGCCCGGAACTCCCCGCTGTCCGCGCCGTCCTGGATGATCTGCCGCAGCAACCGGTCGGTGCGGCGGCGCAGCCCGGTGATCTCGGTGTAGTGCTCGGGGCTCAGCGCCTGGAGTTCGTACTGGATGACCCGGGCGGTCGTGTGGTGCTCCGCGTGCCAGCGGGCGAAGGTGCGGACGGCGTCGCGGAGCCGCTCGGTGGCGCTGCCCTCGGCCTCGGCGGCGGCGTCCATGATGCGCAGCGCCTTTTCGTGGCCGATGCCGCTGATGCGGTAGAGCAGCTCTTCCTTGGTCTTGTAGTGGATGTAGAGGGCGGCCGGGCTCATACCGGCCCGGCCGGCGATGTCACGGGTGGTGGTGGCGTGGTAGCCGCGTTCGGCGAAGGCCTCGACGGCGGCGCCGACCAGCCGTCGCGCGGCGTCCGGGGTCACCCCGGCCCATTCCTCGTTCTCCTCGTTGGCCCGCTCAGCCGCCGCACCCATCGCGCACCCCGCTCCTCGACCCGCCAGGGACCCTCCTCTGACGGATCGAACACCATATCGCGCCGCTGAGCAAGCGCTTAGGGCCCGGTGGGGTGCGGGCGGCACCCGCGGACCTGCGGGCCGGACGTCCGGACGGGCGGGTCAGAAGGCGGAAACCCCCGTCAGCGCCCGCCCGATGACCAGCTTCTGTATCTGGCTGGTGCCCTCGTACAGGGTCATCACCCGCGCGTCCCGCAGCAGCTTGCCGACCGGATACTCGTCGATATAGCCATAGCCGCCGAAGACCTGGAGGGCATTGTTGGCGGCGCGCACCGCGGCCTCGGAGGCGAAGAGCTTGGCCTGGGACGCCGCGGTGGCGAACGGCTCGCCGCGGTCGATCAGATCGGCGACCCGCCAGGTCAGCAGCCGTGCGGCAGCCACGTCCACGGCGATATCGCTGATCAGCTCCTGCACCAGCTGGTGCCGGGCGAGGGGCTTGCCGAACTGCTCGCGCTCGCCCGCATAGCCGAGCGCGGCGTCCAGGGCGGCCTGGGCGATGCCCACACTGCCGGCCGCGACCGACATCCGGCCCTTGGCCAGTGCGGACATCGCGACCGAGAACCCCTTGCCCTCCGGGCCCAGCATCGCGCTGGCCGGGACCCGCACGCCGTCCAGCACCAGCGCCGCGGTGGCCTGGCCGCGCAGTCCCAGCTTCCCGTGGATCTCGCGGCGCTCCAGACCAGGGCTGTCGGCCGGTACGAGGAAGGCACTGATGCCCTGGTGTCCGGGGGCACCGCCGGTGCGGGCGAAGAGCAGCACGACATCGGCCCAGGTCCCGTTGGTGATGAACATCTTGGCGCCGTCGAGGACGTAGGTGTCTCCGTCACGGACCGCCCGGGTGGCGAGGTTCGCGGCGTCGGATCCGGTGCCCGGCTCCGTCAGACCGAAGCAGCCGACCGCCTCGCCGGAGGTCAGCCGCGGCAGCCATGCCCGCTTCTGCTCCTCGTCGCCCCACGCGGCGACGGTCTTGGCCACCAGCCCCAGAGAGACCGAGACGATCCCGCGCACCGAGGAGTCCCCGCGGCCCAGCTCCTCGGTGACCAGGACGTAGGAGAGGTGGTCGCCGCCGGAGCCGCCGTACTCCTCGGGGACGGTGAGCCCGAGGAAGCCGAGGTCGCCGAGCTTCTTCACGATGCCGCGGTCGACCTGTTCCGCGCGGTCCCAGGCGGTGGCGTACGGGGTGATCTCGCGGTCGGCGAAGTCCTTGGCGAGCTGCCGTACCGCGGTCTGCTCCGCGCTGAGCTCCAGGTTCATCTCGGGCCCCTTGTGGACGAGAACGTTGAACGAGAACAGTTAATTAGCACTGCTAGTTTTTGGCGCGAAGCCTCTACTATGTGCGTCATGGCCCGACCCCGCAAGCCCCTTCTGAGCCGCGAGCGCATCGTCTCCACGGCGCTGGCGCTCATCGACTCCGAGGGGCTGCCGGCGCTCTCCACCCGGCGTCTGGCGGCGGAGCTGGGCGTCAGCGGGCCGTCGCTCTACAACCACTTCACGACCAAGGACGAGATCCTCGACGCGGTGGCCGACACGGTCATCGCCAAGGTCGATGTGTCGGCCTTCGAGACCGGTACGGACTGGCGTGCCGGCCTGCTCGACTGGGCCCGCTCCTACCGCGCGGCGCTCGCCGCACATCCGCACATCGTGCCGTTCCTCGCCCAGGGCCCCGGCCGCCGCCCGGCCGGCCTGAAGATGGCTGACGCGGCGTTCGGCGGGATGGTCGAGGCGGGCTGGCCGCCCGCCCAGGCCACCAGGGTCTGCGCCATGGTCCGCTACTTCGTGGCCGGCTCCGCGCTGGGCTCCTTCGCCCGCGGCTTCGTCGACGACCCGGGCGCCTACGACCCCGCCGACTACCCCCACCTGGGCCAGGCACATCTGCTGGCGGAGCACCAACGCCAGGTGGACGAGGGCGCCTTCGAAACCGGCCTGCGGGCACTGGTGGACGGCCTGGCACTGCAGCACCCGGACCTGGCACCGGGGGACGGCCGCTGAGCGCGGCGGGCGCCTCCGTAGCCGGGGTACGGGGCCGCTGAGCACCTACCCGGCCGCCGGGAAGCCGCGGACGCCCCGGGGCGTACCTCACCCCGGAACGTGCGTCGCCCCCGGCTCGGCCCCACCGTCCGCCCCGGGACGCGTCGCGGCGCGGCGGGTCAGCCGCCAGATGGACACCAGCGCGATGACGGACAGCGCCATGAGGTAGCCGGACACCGCCATCGAGGTGCCGCTCGCCTCCAGCAGCAGCACCATCACGAAGGGCGCGAGTCCGCCGCCCAGGATGGCGCTGATCTGGTAGCCGAGCGAGGCGCCCGTGTAGCGCATCTCGGCGGTGAACAGCTCGGCGAACAGCGCCGCCTGCGGGCCGTACATGATGCTGAGGAAGCAGCTGCCGACGAAGGTGCCGACGCCCAGCCACACCAGCGACGCGGTATCGATGAGCAGGAACATCGGCACCGCCCAGAGCAGCAGCCCGACGGCGCCCGCGGCATAGACCCGCAGCCGGCCGATCCGGTCGGACAGCGCCGCGGCGGCCGGAATCAGGGCGAGTTGGGTGAGGCTGACCAGCAGTGAGACGGCCAGTACGGAGGTGCGCCGCATCTCCAGCTCGCGGGTGGCGTAGTCCAGGACGCCGGTGATGAGGATGTAGAAGGTGGCGGTGTTGACCGCGAACGAGCCGCCGGCCAGCAGGACCGTGCCGAGATGGTGCCGCAGGATCTCGCGCAGCGGTGAACGGCGGGCCGCGGCGGTCTGCTCGGCCGTCGCCAGCTTCTCTTCCGCGGCCCGGAATTCGGGGGTCTCCTCGACATGGGTGTGGATATAGCGGGCGAGCAGGAGCACCAGGACGCCGACGAGGAACGGCAGCCGCCAGCCCCAGGTGCTGAAGGACCGCTCGTCGGTGAGCGCGCCGGCCAGCAGGAAGACGGAGTTGGCGGTCATCACGCCGAGGGGGACACCGAGTTGCACCAGCGAGCCGTAGAGCCCGCGTTTGCCCTCGGGGGCGTATTCGGTGGCCATCAGCATCGCGCCACCCCACTGGGCACCGACCGCGATGCCCTGCAGCAGCCGCAGGACGACCAGCAGGACCGGCGCGGCCAGCCCGATGGTGTCGTAGGACGGGAGCAGGCCGATGGCGGTGGTGGCCAGCCCCATGACGGTCAGCGCGAGCACCAGCATGGGCTTACGGCCGTGCCGGTCCCCGAGCTGACCGGCGATCACCCCGCCCACGGGACGGGCCAGAAAACCCACCGCGAAGGTCGCGAAGGAGGCGAGCACACCGGCGGCCTCGCTGCCCGAGGGGAAGAAGGCGGGGCCGAGGACGAGCGCGGCGGCGATGCCGAAGACGAAGTAGTCGTACCACTCGACGGCGGAGGCGAGCGCCGCGGCGGTGGCGACCCTGCGGCGGCTGCGGGTGGAGGGCGGGGTACCGGTGTTGCCGTGTGGCGCGGAGGGGGCCGTGTCCATGCGTGCACACTCCGAGGGGCGCGGGAGGGGAGGGGGGCGGCGCCGTAACGTCGGCCGACCGTACCGACCGGCCGGTACGGCGTCAACGGACCACGCAGCACGAGTTTTCGGCACTCCCTGAATGCGGGACCGGGGGCGCGCCGAGAACTCACGTGCCGTGAACCGCCACGAGCCTCCTGAGGCCGGGCAGCCATGCGCCCCCGCCGAGGTATCGAGAGGGGCGGCCGAGGGGGTGTCCCTGAAGAGGCACGGCAGGGGCGGGGGTCAGGTATCTTCACTCTCCTCGATCAACGGGCAACGCCAGCAGTGCAGTTGGACGGAGGACGCCTCAAGGAACGAGGGACCTGCCGACTAGAACACCACCAGCGCCCGTCCTCCCTTGCCCGCCAGCATGGTGTCGAAGGCCGCCGGGATGTCGTCGAGGCCGATCCGGTCGGTGACCAGGGTGGAGAGGTCGAGCGCGCCGGAGCGGATGTGTCCGGCGATGAGCGGGAGGTCGCGGGCGGGGTCGGTGTTGCCGTAGACGCAGCCGGAGAGGGTCCGGCCGAAGTAGAAGAGTTCCAGGGCGGAGAAGGACACCTGCTGGTCCTGGCCGCCGATGCCGACGACCGTCGTACGGCCGCCGCGCCGGGTCGCCGACCAGGCCGTACGGATGGTTTCGGCGCGGCCCACACACTCCACGGCGACATCGGCGCCCAGGCCGCCGGTGAGCTTGCGGATGCGCTTGGCAGTGTCATCACCCGCCACCACGAACTCGGTGGCCCCCGCCGCGCGGGCCAGCGCCTCCTTCTCCGGCGAGACGTCCACGGCCACGATCGGTCCGGCGCCCGCGATCCGCGCGGCTTGCAGCGTGGCCAGGCCCACCCCGCCCACGCCGAAGACCACGACCGACTCCCCCGCGCGCACCTGGGCACTGTGGTGCACGGCGCCCCAGCCGGTGAGCACCGCACAGCCGAGCAGCGCGGCATCGGCGAGCGGCACCCCGGCCGGCAGCGGCAGCGCGGCCCGCGCGGAGACGACGGTCTCCTCGGCGAACACGGCGGTGCCCAGGCCGGGGTAGAGCTCGGTGGCGTCGTCGGCGCGCTGGGCGTACGGGGCGTTCGCGGCGAGGCCGGAGTGGGCGCAGAGCCAGGGCTCGGCCAGTCCGCAGAAGTGGCAGTCGTCGCAGGACGGTGCCCAGTTGAGGACGACCTGGTCGCCGGGGGCCACCGTGGTCACGTCAGGGCCGACCGCAGTGACGGTGCCCGCGCCCTCGTGCCCGAGGACGGCCGGGACGGGCTGGCGCAGGGTGCCGTTGGAGAGGGAGAGATCGGAGTGGCAGACGCCGGCGGCGGCGAGCCGGATACGGACCTGGCCGGGGCCGGGTTCGGGCAGGTCGATCCCGGTGATCTCCAGAGGGGCGTTGACGGCGGGCAGTACGGCGGCGCGGACCACAAGGACTCCTCGGTGCGCAGGGCGGCGGGCGGAAAGGCGGGCCTGGCGGCGGGGCGGGGGACGGTTGCGGCCCCCGCCCCGCAGCCACATCAGAGCTGCAGCGACTTGGTCTGCAGATATTCGGTCAGACCGTGCGGGCCCAGCTCCCGGCCGACGCCGGACTGCTTGTAACCGCCGAACGGGGCGAGGGGGTTGAAGCGGCCGCCGTTGATGTCGACCTGCCCGGTGTGCAGGCGGCGGGCGAAGGCGACCGCCGTGGCCTCGTCGCCCGCCCAGACCGCACCGGCCAGGCCGTAGATGGTGCCGTTGGCGATCCGGGCGGCGTCGTCCTCGTCCTCGTACTTCAGGATCGACAGGACCGGACCGAAGATCTCCTCCTGGGCGATGGTCATCTCCGGAGTGACGTCCGCGAAGACGGTCGGTGCGACGTAGTAGCCCGTCCCGGGGACGGGCGCCTCCGGGCCGCCCGCCACGACCCGTGCGCCCTGGGCGATGCCCTGCGCGACATAGCCGCGGACCCGGTCCCGCTGCGCCGCGTTGACCAGCGGGCCGACCCGCTCGCCGGGTACGTACTTCGCGGCGGCCGCCGTCGCCAGCTCCACCGCCTCGGCGTAGTGGTCCCGGTGGACCAGCATCCGGGTCCAGGCGCTACAGGTCTGGCCGGAGTTGGCCATGACGTTGGCGACGCCGACCGCGACCGCCTTGGGCAGGTCGGCGCCGGGCAGGATGACATTGGCGGACTTGCCGCCCAGCTCCAGCGCCACTCCCTTGACCGCGGCGCCCGCGAGGGCACCGATACGCCTGCCGACGGCCGTCGAGCCGGTGAAGGAGACCAGATCGACCCCGTCGTGCTCGGCGAGCGTCTGCCCGGCGACCGGGCCGAGGCCGGTGACGAGGTTGAAGACCCCCGCGGGTATCCCGGCCGCATCGACACACTCGGCGAACAGCTGGGCGACCAGCGGGGTGTCCTCGGCGGGCTTGAGCACCACCGTGCAGCCGGCCGCGAGCGCCGGGGCGACCTTGGCGACGATCTGGTGGAGCGGGTAGTTCCACGGCGTGATCGCGCCGACCACACCGACCGGTTCGTGCAGCACGGTGGAGGTGCCGATGGTCTCCTCGAAGGAGTACGTACGGGCCAGTTCGGCGTACGAGCCACAGACCGCGACCGGCACCCCGGCGTGCACCGCCGTGCTGAAAGCGAGCGGCGAGCCCAGCTCGGCGGTGACGGTCGCGGCCACCTCCTCGGCACGGGCGGCGAGTTGGTCGCGCAGCGCGGCCAGCCGGTCCGCCCGCTCCTCGGGCGGGGTGGCGGCCCAGCCCGGCAGGGCGGCGCGGGCGGCCCGCACGGCGGCGTCCACGTCCCGTACGGAGCCGGCCGGGACGGCCGCGATCACCCGTTCGTCGGCCGGGTTTACGACCTCGATCGTCCCGCCGCCCTCGGCGGGCCGCCAGCTTCCGCCGATGTACATCGCGTCGTGCTGCTTCACGTCGTGGTCCTCCCGCGCCGGCCGGTCGTCATCGCCCCTAAACTAGCGCCGGTAGTTTTGCGCCGCCAGGGATCCCGCCCCCCAATGGGGTGACGGTCGCCACGAGCCTAGATGACCGCCTCCAAGGGGTTCAGAGGCCAGCGGCAGCCAGTGCCCGCAGGACGGCCGGCCGGTGTCGCCGGTGCGCCAGCCCCGCCGGGTGCCGGGCTCGGCCCGCACGCGCACGCGGTCGGCGAGCGCCTGGAAGCATGCCTCCTGCTCGACGACGGCCTCAGTGGCGGGCTCATGGGCGCGATCCTGTTCCCTCTGGAAGGAAGTAAGGCTCGGGGCCGGGCTCGCGCTCGGAATCATGACCTGACTTGAAGGTCCCCTCGACATCAAATCCGTCGTCAGCGCCTCTGGCCTGTTGAGCACCAACCGCAAGAAGAACGTGATCTTCCATATGCCCGTGTGGATGCCCGTGTGAATGCCCCGTGATCGGCTTTCCGGCCGGCCTCGATTTCGCACTCACGTCCGGGCCTGACATCGGATTCGCGTCCGGACCTGTCCGCGGGCTCCTGGCCGGGCCGGTGTTCGGGATTGAGGCGGCGTTCGGGGCGGGCTCGGATATGGTCCGAGTTTCACCATTGGGGCCAGTGGGTGGCTCTGTCACGTATATGGTTGCCACTGACAGGTCGGCTGCCCTGGGCAGTGATCGCTTTTCTGGACGACGCTCACCAGCGAGGTGTGTTGCGCCGGGCCGGCGCGGTCTACCAATTCCGCCACGCTCGGCTCCAAACCCACCTGCCCGAGGTCTTCCAGGGGCACCACTCCTCTCACCGATCGAGTTCGCCGGACATGGCGGACGCGGAACCGTCCGCGACCGGAACGGCGTCTTGATTGCGGGAGTGCCCCGCAGTTCCGGGGATACCCGACAGTCACATACCGATGGACAACTCAGTGGAACAACTAACGGGGGTGGCAGATGAATGCCAGGCGCAGGAGGGAAAGGCCAGGGGTGAGGATCACCCTTGCGGCGGGAACGGCATTAGGTGCCGCCGTCGGAGTCGTGGGAGTCTCCGGAGCCGGAACCGCGGCAGCACAACCGGTTTCGAGCACGCTGAAATTCACCTGCACGGATACGCCGTTGGGCAACCAGACCTTCACGGCGAAGATCGGCGCGGATATCCCGGATTCCGTCGCGGTCGGCGAGAACAGCCACAAATTCGCCATCAATGCGGAGACGACGGTGGGCGCGGACCTCACACCGATCATCAGCAGGTTCGGTGTGAAGAGCGTTGAAGGCACCGTGGACGCGAAGATCGGCGTGGCCGCTCCGCGGGTCGACAAGCACGTCATTGTGCCCCTCCCCATCGCCAAGACCAGGATTCCGACATCCGGCGCCGTTGCTATCAAGGCAGCCGGCACCGCGCCCCCTCTCCGCTTCAGCCGGCCGGGCACGGGGCGGATCACCGTCAGCGACATCGCCGTGCACGTCGTCGCGAAGACGGCTGACGGCAAGAGCGATTTCCACGTGCGGTGCACGCCGGCCGGCGGGCACGAGAAAGCCGTGGCGTCGTTCAAGATCACGAAGAAGGGGACGGCGGCCGACTCGGGCACGTCCGGTGCCTCGGGCGCGTCCGGTGCCTCGGGCAGGTCCGGATCCTCGGCCACATCCGGCTCCTCGGGCGCGAACTCCAAGGGGACGGCGGCCTCAGGCACCACGCCTGAGGCGAACTCCGCCGCGGGAAGGCCGACTCCGGCGAAAGCCGAGACCCGCGGTACGGCGACGGGTGCCACCGCGACCACCGGCCGGGACACCAGGGACCTGATGCTGCCGGCCGTAGGAGCTCTGGCCGCGGCCGCCGTCGCCTTCGGCTTCGGCTCGCGACTGAAGAACCGCCGCCGCGCCACCGACGACGGCTGAGGTGACCGGTGGAGCAGCCCGGTCGGATCCGGGCTGCTCCCCGGCTTCCCGCCCCCGCAGACACGCACCTGGCGGCCCCTGGCGCGCCAGGGGCCGCCAGGTGGGCCAGGAGTGGCAGGGGTTCGCCCACCACTCCTGGCCAGGGGCCGGCCCCGCCCTCACCCCTTGGCGGACGGCTTGCGCATCTCCTCGATGACGCTGATGAATCCCGTCTTGCCGTGGCCCGCGGCGATGGTCCGGTCGGCGAGGCCCTGGACGGCGTCGAGCACCTCGGTGTTGATGCCGCGGTCCACGGACGCCTCGATGACGTGGGCGATGCCCGCGGCCTCCATGACGATGTTGTCCTGGTCGCCCGAGAAGACCCCGCGGTCCAGGTCCTGTGCCATGCCCGCGGCGATGGGCGGCAGGATGCCGGCGATCGCCTCCGTGAACGGGACGAACTCCTTGGCCGCTATGCCCTCGGCGCCGGACAGCGCGAAGGCGTGCACCAGGCCCGCCATCGCGGAGAAGAAGAAGCCGAGCAGGGAGAGGTCGTACACCGCCGCCGTGCCGTGGTCGTCGCCGAGGTACGCCGCCCGGCCGCCCAGCACCTTCAGCGTCTCCTCGTACGTCTCGAAGGCCTGCCGTGAGCCGCTGTACAGAAGGGTCGCGCCGGGCTGCCCGATGTCCGGCGTCGGCACCATGACCGAACCGTCGAGGTAGTCGATGCCGTGCCCGGCGGCCCAGACGGCGGCGGACCGCGCACGCTCCGGGGTGTCGGAGGTCAGGTTGACCAGGACCCGGCCGGACAGCCGGGGACCGGCCGGCTCCAGGATCTCGCGGGCCGCGGCGTAGTCCAGTACGCACACGATCACCAGCGGACCGGCCGCCACCGCCTCGGCCACCGTGTCCGCGCGGACCGCGCCGCGCGCCACCAGCGCATCGGCCTTGCCCGCGGTGCGGTTCCAGACCGTCGTGGGGTGCCCGGCCCGGACGAAGGCGCCGGCCAGCGCGCTCCCCATGGCGCCGAGGCCGAGCACGGTCACCGGGGTGCGGGGGTCGTTCGGGTTGCTCATGGTGTGCTCCTCGCCTGCGGTGCGGGCCCGGCCCGATGCCGGACCCGCTGTGCACACCACCCTGCCGAGCTGCGCTTACGGTTCCCTTCCGGTCTGCTTACGGTCCCTTCGGGCGGGCTTGCGGGCCGCCGGTGCCGTTGCCCACCCGCCCCGGCCCGGCCTCGTCCGCCGGCCGCGAGCGCACCCCGCCCGCGCTGGGTGCGGTGCCGCCGCCCCGGTCCGGGCCCGTACGGGCGGCCATCGCGGCGGAGGCCAGCAGCAGCACGCCGAGCAGGACGAAGGGCGCGGCGGTGCCCGCGACCCCGGCGAGCAGCCCGGCGCCGGCCGGGGCGGCGACCTGGCCGAGGCGGTTGCCGGTGAGGCGGAGCGCCAGCGCCGTACTGCGGGCGCGTTCGGGGGCGGCCTGCACGACCGTCGTCATCGACAGCGGCTGGCCGACGCCGAGACAGAAGCCGAGCGCGAGCAGCATCGCGGCCAGCGCCCACACCGGCACCGGCAGCACCAGACCGCCGCACAGCACACCGGCCAGCGCGCAGCTGGCGGCCATCAGCGCGGTGCGCCCCAGCCACCGGATCATCGGCGTCATCACCAGCCGGCAGGCGATGGTGGCTGCGGCCCGCAGGCTGAGCAGCAGGCCGATGGTGGTGGGGGCGATGGCGCGGTCCTCGCCGATGACGGGGAGGTAGGCGGTGAGGATGTCGGTCGCCGAGAGCACGGCCAGACTCATGAGGATGCCGGTCGGTACGCCCCGGGTCCGCAGGATGGCGCGGACCGGGACCGGCGGTCCGGCCGCCGGGGCGGGGGCGCCGGACGGGGCGGCGCGGGCGCGCTGTTCGAGGCGCCAGAGCGAGGCGTAGGCGACGGCGGCGACGGCGCCGGAGACCAGCAGGGCGGTGGCGCTCGTCGGGGCCATCCGGCCGTCGTGCTCGGAGATGACGAGCCCGGCGGCGACCGGGCCGATGAGCTGGCCGAGCGAGGCGCCGATGGTGAAGTGGCCGAAGTTGCGGTCGCGGTCCTCGGGGGCGCTGCGGCGGGCGACGATCGACTGGGCGCCGATGACGAAGCAGAGATGCCCCAGGCCCATCACCCCGCTCCAGGCGGCCATCGCGGGCAGTGCGCCGGCCAGGCCGCTGAGCGCGCAGCCGCCGCTGATCAGCGCCACCCCGACCACCAGCAGCGGGGCACAGCGGCCGTGGTCGGTGCGGCGGCCGAGCGGCACGGCGACGAGCAGCGGCAGCAGGGCGTAGCCGGCGGTGATCACGCCGATGGCGCGTTCGTCGGCGCCCAGGGCGAGGGCCCGGTAGGAGACGGCCGGCCTGGCCATGCTCACCGCTCCTTGTGCGAAGGAGAAGGTGAGGACCAGACGCAGCAGCCAGCTCCTGCCGGGCCTCCGGGGAGGGGTGCCGGTCATCTAGATGATGCCGAAGAGCAGTCCGGCGCCGAGCACCACCAGGGAGGTCAGCGCGGCCCATTTGACGGTGAACTTGGTGTGGTCACCGAACTCGACCTTGGCCATCCCGACGAGGACGTAGACGGCGGGGACGAGCGGGCTGGACATGTGCAGGGCCTGGCCGACGAGGGAGGCGCGGGCGATCTCGATGGGAGCGACGCCGTGGGCGGCACCGGCCTCGGCGAGGATCGGCACGATGCCGAAGTAGAAGCCGTCGTTGGACATGAAGTAGGTCAGCGGGATGCTGAGGACTCCGGTGACGATGCCCATGTGCGGGCCGAGCGCGTCGGGGACGCCGCTGACCAGCCAGCGGGCCATGTGCTCGACCATGCCGGTGCCGGTGAGCACGCCGGTGAAGACGGCGGCGGCGAAGACCATGCCGGAGACGTTCAGCACGTTCTCGGCGTGCGCGGCGATGCGGGCCTTCTGGTCCTTCATATGCGGGAAGTTGACGGTGAGCGCCAGGGCGGCGCCGAGCAGGAAGAGCACCGGGATCGGCAGCGTCTGCAGGATCAGCAGGGTGAGCAGCGCGAGGGTGAGCGCGGCGTTGAACCAGTAGAGCTTGGGGCGCAGGGTGGCGCGCTGCGGGTCCAGGACCTGGAGGCCGTCGTCGTCGGCGTGGTCGCCGGAGCCGGTGGCCACGTCACGGTCGGCGCCGGAGCCGGTGCCCGCGCCGCCGGTGGTGCGCTGTGCACCCTCGGGAGTGTCCCCCTTGCCGCCCGCGCCGACCAGGACCAGCTCGGTCTCCTTCTCGTCCGCCGCCTCGGTCACCGGCCGGGTGTCGCCGAGGGTCAGTACGCCGAGGCGCTTGCGCTCGCGCCGGCCGAGGACGTACGCGAGGGCGAAGACGGCGACCAGGCCGACGGCCAGGGCGGGGATCATCGGGACGAAGATGTCGCCGGCGTCGAGCTTGAGCGCGGTGGCGGCACGGGCGGTCGGGCCGCCCCACGGGAGGGTGTTCATCACGCCGTTGGCGGTGGCGGCGACACCGGTCATCACCACGAGGCTCATCTTCAGCCGCTTGTAGAGCGGGTAGAGCGCCGAGACGGTGATCATGAAGGTGGTGGAGCCGTCGCCGTCGAGCGAGACGATCGCGGCGAGCAGGGCCGTGCCGACCACCACCCGCACCGGGTCGGCCTTGCAGAACTTGAGGATGCCGCGGACGATCGGGTCGAAGAGACCGACGTCGATCATCACCCCGAAGTAGATGATGGCGAACATCAGCATCGCGGCAGTGGGGGCCAGGTCACCGATGCCCTTGAGGACATAGTCGCCCAAGTGCGCGCCCTGTCCGACCAGGACGCAGAACAGCGCCGGGATCAGCACAAGCGCTGCCATCGGTGACATCTTCTTCATCATGATCAGCGCCAGGAAGGCGGCGATCATGACAAATCCGAGGATTGTCAGCATTAGCGGTTACCTCACGTTCGCCCTTGAACATCTGCCGGGGGTGGCGGTTCAGGCGACGTTAGGTCCCGCAAAGTTTTGTTAACAAGACCTTGACGCGCGAGCAATACGAGCAAAACCCCAGGTCAAAAGGGATCTCATCGGACGGGCGTGAGCATCACCGGCAGTCCGTCGAGCACCGCGGTACCCGAGAGCGGGTCCAGCGGCCGCCCGGCGCTCACCCCTCCTTGGCGTCCGCCCCGTCCAGATAGCGCGCCAGATAGGCCCGCAGCAGCAGCTTGGCCTCCGTGACCAGGGCCGGGTCGCCGGCCGGGTCCGTACGGAAGGCGAGCTGCAGCAGCGCATCGGCCGTCTCGACGCCCACGAGGAAGGCGGTGCGCAGCCGCTCATCGGCGGCGTCCAGCCCGAGCGGGCCGGCGAACAGCCCCAGCAGCCGGTCGGCGACCTCGTAATTGGCCGGCCGGGCGGCGCTCGGGGCGGGGACGGTGAACTCCACCAGGGCGAAGCCCGGCATCGTCCGCTTCATGGCGAGGTATTCGTCGACCACCACATCCATCGCGTGGCGCCACTGGAGCGGTGTGTGCGCCGGGGCGGTCAGCCGGGCGGTGATGCGATCCGCGTAGGCGTCGAGATTGCGGCGGGCGAGGGCCTCGGCCATGGCGCGCTTGTTGGGGAAGAAGCGGTAGACGGAGCCGATCGGGACCCCGGCACGGCCGGCCACGGCCCGGGTGCTCAGATCCTCGTACCCGGTCTCCTCCAGCACTTCGGCGCAGGCGTCGAGGATTCTGGCCAGCCGCTGGGCGCTGCGCTGCTGGACGGGCGCACGGCGGAGGGAGGCGGGTGGCCGGGCGGGGCGGGGGGTCGGCTGCTGCACCCGACCATCCTGCCCGCCGCCGGTGCGGGCGGTGCGCGATCGCAGCGATCCGGCCGACGCGGCCGGGACGCTCCGTTGACGCCTCCCCACGGCAATCCTAATGTCTTGCATAGGATTCCTTGAGCGGCGGGAGCACGCGATGGCAGGCACGGGCAACGAGCAGGCGAGGAAGACGGCGGAGGGGCTGGCGTACCTCACCGGCTTCGGCAACGAGCACAGCTCGGAGGCCGTCCCGGGCGCACTGCCGACGGGCCGCAACTCGCCGCAGCGCGCACCCCTCGGCCTGTATGCCGAGCAGCTCAGCGGGTCGGCGTTCACCGAACCGCGCAGCCACAACCTGCGCTCCTGGCTCTACCGCATCCGCCCGTCGGCCGCCCATCCGCCGTTCGTCCGCGCCGAGCAGCACGCGGTCCGCTCGGCGCCGTTCACCGACTGCGCCCCCGACCCCAACCGGCTGCGCTGGAACCCGCTGCCCGAGCCCGCCGGCCCGACCGACTTCCTGGACGGCCTGTGGACCCTCGGCGGCAACGGCGACGCCACCCAGCGCACCGGCATGGCCGTCCACCTCTACTACGCCAACACCTCCATGGACCGGCGGGTGTTCGGCAACGCGGACGGCGAGCTGCTGATCGTGCCCGAGCAGGGCGGGCTGCTGCTGCGCACCGAACTCGGCCTGCTGCACGCCGGACCGGGCGAGGTGGCGCTGATCCCGCGCGGCGTCCGCTTCCGCGTCGAGCTGCTGGACGCCACCGCCCGCGGCTATGTCTGCGAGAACTACGGCCGGCCCTTCCAGCTCCCCGACCTCGGCCCGATCGGCGCCAACGGCCTGGCCAACCCCCGGGACTTCCGCGCCCCGGTCGCCGCCCACGAGGACGTCGAGGGCCCCGTCGAGGTCGTCAACAAGTTCTGCGGCAACTTCTGGACCGCCACCTACGACCACTCACCCCTGGATGTCGTCGCCTGGCACGGCAACCATGTCCCGTACGTCTACGACCTGCACCGCTTCAATGTCATCGGCTCGATCAGCTACGACCACCCCGATCCGTCCATCTTCACCGTGCTCACCTCCCCCTCCGACACCCCGGGGCTGGCGGGCGTGGACTTCGTGGTCTTCGCGCCGCGCTGGCTGGTCGGCGAGGACACCTTCCGGCCGCCGTACTTCCACCGCAATGTGATGACCGAGTACATGGGCCTGATCGAAGGGGCCTACGACGCCAAGGCGGAGGGCTTCGTGCCCGGCGGCGGCTCGCTGCACAACATGATGTCGGCGCACGGGCCCGACCGGGAGACCTTCGACCGGGCGAGCGCCGCCGAGCTGCGGCCACAGAAGATCGACGACGGGCTGGCCTTCATGTTCGAGACCCGCTGGCCGCTGACCCTCACCGAACAGGCCCGGGATGCCGGCCATCTGCAGCGCGGCTACGACGACGTATGGCAGGGTCTCCAGCGCCACTTCCGCCCGTGACACCGGGGAACGTCTCGTGACCACCTTCGCTCCCGACTCGCTCGCCCTGAACCGCAAACTGCCGCTCTGGTATCAGGTCTCGCAGTCGTTGCGCGCCTCCATACTGGGCCGCTCCCCGGAGGCGCCGCTGCGGCTGCCCACCGAGGACGCGCTCGCCGCGCACTACGGCGTGAGCGTGCTGACCATGCGCCAGGCCCTCAAGGAGCTGGAGACGGAGGGCCTGATCAGCCGGCACCGGCGCCGTGGCACCTTCATCGAGCCGAGCGCCCAGCGCGGTGCGCCGGTGCGGCTGCTGGGCTCCGTGGACGCGATCGTGGCCCAGCAGTCCGGGATGAGCACCGAGCTGCTGGAGCACGGCCCCACCGCGGTCCCGCCCGCACTCTCCGGCTACTTCCCGGATCTGGCGGAGGTGGCCGGCTTCCGCCGGCTGCGCAGCGACGACAAGACCGGCGAGCCGACCAACCACGCGTGCAACTACGTACACCCCGAGGTCGCCGCGGCGATCGATCCGGCGGATCTGCTGCGCTGGCCGATGACGAAGGTGCTGCGGGACGCGGTGGGCGTACGGATCAGCCAAATCACCGACACCGTCGAGGCGCGGCTGGCCGACCCGGAGACCGCCAAGCTCCTCCAGGTACCGCTGCTCAGCCCGATCCTGCACTACACGGGTGTCACCTACGACGAGGACGGCCGCACGGTCGATGTCGCCCGCATCCACTACCGCGGCGACCGCTTCTCGTTCACGGTCACGCTTGACGCGTAGCCGTTGGGTGACCTCCCACGTTTTTGGCTGTCCCGCCGTGGTGGTTCCCCTCCGTTGCGGCTCCGCTGCGCGGGGCATGGGCTCGGGTGACGCTTGTGGGGTCCCCCGCCGTTGCGGCTCCGCTACGCGGGGCATGAGCTCGGGTGATGTTTGTGGGGTTCCCCGCCGTTGCGCCTGCGGCGGGCGGGTGGGTGTCGGGTGCGGTGACGGACCTCCGGGGCAGGGTGTCCGGACTGCTTCGCTTTACGTCC
>NZ_JBEZHQ010000036.1:0-91690 GCF_040650675.1 Streptomyces sp. NPDC048637 | reverse complement strand
GGGGTTGGGCTGGGCGGGTCGGGGGGGGGTGGTGCCGGACGTAAAGCGAAGCAGTCCGGACACCCCCACCCGCGCAGGCCCGTCACCGCACCCCAACAGCCCCGCGCAGCGGACCCCGCCCGCCGCAGGCGCAACGGCGAGGACACCCGCAAGCATCACCCGACGCACAGCCCCGCGCAGCGGACCCGCAACGGCGAGAAGTCCCACGGCGGGACAGCCGGAAACGTGGGAAGCAAGCCAAACGCAGAGACTTGTCGGCGACCTGTAGGTGCGTTGTCGGTGGCGGCTGGCACCTTGTTGGCATGACGCGACAGACGATATCCACCAAGGGCGGGAACGCCGTGGAGGTGCGCGGTCTGGTCAAGCACTTCGGCACGGTCAAGGCCGTCGACGGGGTGGACCTGAACGTGCAGGAAGGCACCGTGCTCGGGGTGCTCGGCCCCAACGGTGCCGGCAAGACGACGCTCGTCCGCTGCCTGTCCACCCTCCTGGTGCCGGACGCCGGCCGCGCCGTGGTGGCCGGCTTCGACGTGGTGCGCCAGCCCCGCGCGCTGCGCCGCACGATCGGCCTGACCGGGCAGTACGCCTCGGTCGACGAAAAGCTCTCCGGCTGGGAGAACCTCTACATGATCGGGCGGCTGCTCGATCTGTCCCGCAAGGACGCCCGCCGGCGCGCGGACGCGATGCTGGAGCGGTTCTCGCTGACCGAGGCCGCCAAGCGGCCCGCGGCCAAGTACTCCGGCGGTATGCGCCGCCGGCTCGACCTGGCCGCTTCGATGATCGGCCGGCCGTCGGTGCTCTTTCTAGACGAGCCGACCACCGGTCTGGACCCCCGCACCCGCAACGAGGTGTGGGAGGAGGTCCAGCGGATGGTGCGCGAGGGCGCGACGGTGCTGCTGACCACCCAGTACATGGAAGAGGCCGAGCAGCTGGCGAACGAGCTGACGGTGGTCGACCGCGGCCGGGTGATCGCCGAGGGCCAGGTCGACGAGCTGAAGGCCAAGGTCGGCGGGCGGACGCTGCAGATCCGGCCGTCGGACGACGGGGAGCTGGGCCGGATGGCCGCCGCCATCGAGCAGGCCGGGCTGGACGGCATCGCGGGCGCCACCGCTGACCATGACGGGGGAGTGGTCAACGTACCGATCATCAGCGATGAGCAGCTGACCGAGGTGGTCGGTCTGCTCGGCCATCAGGGTTTCGCGCTCTCCGGGATCAGCACCCATCTGCCCAGCCTGGACGAGGTGTTCCTGGCCATCACCGGCCAGAAGACCTCCGAGGCCGACGCACCCGAGGACGACATGGCGCAGCAGTACGCGGAGGCATCGGCATGAGTGAGTGCAGCATGGGGGTCCCCCGGGCCGAGGGCCGGGGAAGAAACATCGAAAAGTGCGGGCCGCGCGCAGGCGCGGCCGGGCGGAGTGAGGTAGCAGCATGAGTGCCACGACGATGACGGCGCCGCTCGCCAAGCCCGGTGCCGACGAGGGCCGGATCGGTCTCCGCGCCAACCTGCGGCACATCGGCGCACTGGTGCGGCGCAACGCCCTGCAGATCAAGCAGGACCCGGAGTCGATGTTCGATGTCCTGCTGATGCCGGTCATCTTCATCCTGTTGTTCACCTACGTCTTCGGCGGCGCCATCGCCGGCAAGGGCAACCAGCCGGAGTACATCCAGCGCCTGGTGCCCGGCATGATGGCGATGATGGGCATGAACATCGCCATGGCGGTGGGCATGGGCGTCAACGAGGACTTCCGCAAGGGCGTGATGGACCGCTTCCGGACGATGCCCATCGCCCGGTCCTCGGTCCTGATAGCCAAGATCGTCGTCGAGATCGGGCGGATGCTGATCGCCACCGCGATCCTGCTCGGCATGGGCTTCCTGCTCGGCCTGGAAATCCGCGGCACCATGGGGGAGTTCCTCGGCGCGATCGTGCTGTCCACGGTCTTCGGCGCGGCACTGATGTGGATCTTCATCCTGCTGGGGCTCGCCGTGGGGACCCCGCAGGCGGTCCAGGGCATAGCGATGCTGGTGCTGATGCCGCTGCAGTTCGGCTCGTCGATCTTCGCGCCGACGACGTCGATGCCCGGCTGGCTGGAGGGCTTCACCCAGGTCAATCCGGTCTCCAACCTCGCGGACGCGGCCCGTGCGCTGATCAACGGCCAGGGTGCGGTGGCGCACCCGACGCTGGTCACGCTCGGCTGGGCGGTCGCCATCACGGCCGTCACGATGCCGCTCGCGGTGTCGAAGTTCCGCAAGAAGACCTGACGCGCGTCCCACGGGGGACTTCCCCGCGGGACGGCCTTTCGCCCGGCTCGCGTCAGATGAGGGCGGTGGCCTCTCCGAGCGAGAGGCCACCGCCTTCGGCGTGTGCACGGGCATAGGCCGCATCGCCCAGCAGCGCCCGCGCCGCCGCCTCGGTACGGGCCCGGTCCCTGCGGACGAGCTTCGGCGGCACCTGGCCGTCCGCCCCCAGCGCGTCGTACGCACCCAGCAGACGCGCCGCGTCCCACCCCGCCTTCTCGCCGCGCTCCGCCATCAACACCCGTGCACCGGTGAGGAGTTGCACCACCGGAAGGTCCGGCGCGATCATCTGCGCCAGGGAGTCCTGCATCAGCTCCATGGAGTGCCGGAACCTCGGCAGCAGTCCCTCCCGGTGCCCCTCGTCCACATCCAGCGAGATCGACAGTGCCTGCAGCATCCCGGCGAACACGTCCGGAGCGCGGGGGGCGAACATCTCCTGGACCCACTGCAGTTCCGCCCGCGCCTCCTGGAGACGCCCCGTCGCCGTCAGCCACGTCGCGAGGGTCAGCCGTGCGAACGGCTCGGTGTCCCGGCCGCTGCTGCCCTTCGCGGCATCGGCCAGCACCTCGCGCAGCATCCGCTCACCGGCCTCCGCCTGGCCGTCCTCGATCAGCACGGCGCCCAGCCGGCAGCGCAGCATCAGGATCTGACCGTGCGCCCCCAGGTCCTCGGCGTGCACCATCGCCGCCCGGTAGTCGCGCGCCGCCAACCCGTACGCGCCACGCTTCTCGTGGTTCTCGCCGCGTCCCGACAGCGCCTCGGCCGCGCCCCAGGCGTCACCGAGCCGGAGGAAGAGGCGCAGCGCCTCGTCGGCATCGCGGGCCGCCTGCGCCAGCCCGCCGGGACGGTCGTTGAAGAGCTTGGAGCGCAGTTGCAGGACGAAGGCCAGCTCCCAGTCGTAGCCGAAGTCGCGGCAGGCGCGCACCCCGCCGTCGACCACCTCCGCCAGGTCGTCGACCTCCCCGGTGACCAGCACCGCGTAGTGCCACATCACACCGGGCACCTTGCAGGTCTGCGGCATGCCGGAGCGGTAGGCGGTGAGCATCCCGGCCAGCTCCTCCTGCATTTCCGGATCACGCAGCGCCTGGATATCGCTGTCCCTGCTGGCGAGCGCGACCAGCCGGACCTCGCGGCGGGCCTCCAGCAGCTGTTCGGGAGCCATCGGAGGTGGTGCGTCGATGGGCCTCTCGTGCAGGTCGGGGGCGGGTTCGACCGGCGCGGCAAAGGGGTTGGGGGCGAGCTCGGCGGCCGCGGTCGCCCAGTGCCGGGCATCGCTGCGGTGGTCCCGCAGCGACCAGAACCACTGCAGGGACAGCACCAGGCACAGCGCCTCGTGCTCATCGTGGGCGGCGAGGGCGCGGCGCAGCGCGGTGCGCAGATTGTCGTGCTCCAGCTCCAGCCGCTCCATACCGGCGCGCTGACCCGGCCCGCGCAGCAACGGGTCGGTGGTACGGGCCAGTTCGCGGTAGGCGACGAGATGGCGGCGCTCGGCACCGCCGCGCTCCCCCGCCTCGTCCAGCCGCTCGGCGGCGTACTCCCCCACGGTCTCCAGCAGCCGGTAGCGCATCTGGCTCCCGTTGCAAGCACCGGCTTCACCGGAGCGGCGCTCGCCGTACCCCTTGCTGGCCGGCGCCGCCACCACCAGCGACTTGTCGATCAGCGAGCCGAGCAGCCCGGCCACCTCGCGTCCGTCGACACCGTCGCCCGCGCACACCTCTTCCGCGGCGGCCAGGTCGCAGCCACCGGCGAAGACGGACAGCCGCCGCAGCACGGCCCGTTCGGGCTCGTCGGTCAGTTCCCAGGACCAGTCCACGACGGCGCGCAGCGTCTGCTGCCGGGGCAGCAGGGTCCGGCTGCCGCTGGTCAGCAGCCGGAACCGGTCGTCGAGACGGTCGGCCAGCTGGCGCGGCGAGAGCAACCGCAGCCGGGCGGCGGCGAGTTCGACGGCGAGCGGCAGCCCGTCCAGGCGGCGGCAGATCTCCGTACAGGCCGCCGGGTCGTCCTCGACCCGGAAGCCGGGGCGGGCGGCGGCCCCGCGGTCGGCGAGCAGCCGCAGCGCGACGGCATCGGGCAGCGGCTCGACCGGCCGCAGCACCTCGCCCGGTACGGCCAGCGGCTCCCGGCTGGTGGCCAGCACCGTCACCCCGGGGCAGTCGGCCAGCAGCCGCTCGGCGAGCTCGGCGGCGGCGTCGATCACATGCTCGCAGTTGTCGAGGACGAGCAGCATCCGGCGTCCCGCGCAGTGCTCGGCGAGCCGGGCGAGCGGGTCCAGGGCGGTCGGGTCGGCGGCGGCGCGCAGCCCCTCCGCGGTGGTGCCGCGGAGGACGGTCTCGCGGGCGCCGAGTGCGGTCAGCACCGCCTCGGGCACGGTCTGCGGGTCGTCCACCGGTGCCAGCTCGGCCAGCCATACGCCGTGCGGCCAGGTGTCCGGCAGTGCGGCCGCGGCGGTCTCGGCGCCCTCCTGCGACAGCCGGGTCTTTCCGGCGCCGCCGGGGCCCAGCAGCGTCACCAGCCGGTGCGCGGCCAGATCGGCGCGGAGCGCCACCAGATCGGAGTCCCGCCCGACGAAGGAGGTGAGCCGGGCACGGAGGTTGCCGGGGCGGGGGTGGGGATGGGGAGGGGGAGGGGGAGGGGGGACGGTGAGCGGGTCGGGTGCCGCGGTACCGGCGGTGTCGTGAGGGGTACCGGCGCTGTGGGGGGTCCCGGGGCCGTATGCGGTGGCGGTGCCGTACGACGTGCCGGTGGCGTTCGGGGCGGGGGCCGAGGCGCCGGGCGGCGGGGGCGGCGGGGGCGGTGGCCGCAGCAGCTCCGCGTGCAGGGTGCGCAGTTCCGGGCCCGGGTCGGCGCCGAGGCGTTCGGCGAGGCCGGTGCGTATCTCCTCGTAGGCCGCCAGGGCCTCCGCCGTGCGGCCTGCGGCGCGCAGGGCGTGCAGCCGCAGGGCCTGGAGGGGCTCGTCGAGGGGATGGTCCTCGCACAGCGCGAGGAGGGTGGGCAGCGCCTGGGCGGCCCGGCCGAGGGCGAGATCGGCGGCGATGCGGGTGCACTGGGCGTCCAGCCGGCGGCGCTCGGCACGGGACACCTCGACGCCCGCATCCGGGAGGTCGGCGAGAGCCGGGCCGCGCCAGAGCGTCAGGGCGTCGTCGAGCAGGGCGGCGGCACGGGCCGGGTCCGCGTCGGCCAGCGCCCGGCCGCCCTCCGCCGTGAGCCGTTCGAAGCGGTGCAGATCGACGGCGTCGGGCTCGGCGCACAGCCGGTAGCCGCCGTCCACCGAGGCGATCGCGGCATGCCCCAGGGCGCGGCGCAGCCGGCCGACCAGTGCCTGCAGCGCACCGGCCGCGTCGGCGGGCGGTTCCGGGCCCCAGACGTCGCCGATCAGCAAGTCCGGGGACAGCGCCCGGCCGGGGCGCAGCGCGAGGGCGGTGAGCAGCGCACGCAGGCGTGCGCCACCGAGGGCGACGGGGGTGCCGTCGGCCCGGCCGGCCTGAGTGGTGCCGAGAATTCCGTAATGCACCGGCCCATTGTCGTGCAAGCAGTGGCCGACAGGTATCGCGTTTCGTATTCGGGGCACGGGGTCCGGGAGGAGGGGGCCTGTGGACGAACCGGTTCCGCGGGGACCGTGCGCCGCGTGCCCTGACGCGGTTACGGTCATGGCTGCCCCTCACCAGACCCCGGGAGCCCGCACCATGACCACAGCAATCCGGCGCGCCGACCGTCGCGTCAGCCCGGTCTTCCTCGCGCTTGTCGCCGTCATGGCGGTGTCGGGATGGGCCGTGTGGAGCGGGACGCTCGCGGCGAACACCGGCGTCGCGGTGTTCTTCTTCGTGGTGTCCGGCTGGGTCGTCTCGCTGTGTCTGCACGAGTACGCACACGCCCGCACCGCACTGCACAGCGGCGATATCTCGGTGGAGGCGAAGGGCTATCTGACCCTGAACCCGCTGAAGTACACCCATGCGCTGCTGAGCATCGTGCTGCCGGTGATCTTCGTGATCATGGGCGGGATCGGGCTGCCGGGCGGTGCGGTGTTCATCGAGCGCAGCCGGATCCGGGGCCGCTGGCGGCACAGCCTGATCTCGGCGGCCGGGCCGCTGACGAACATCCTGTTCGCGGCGGTGTGCACGGCGCCGTTCTGGCTGCACGGGCTGGCGGGCGTACCGGCCCCGTTCCGCTACGCGCTGGCCTTCCTGGCCCTGTTGCAGGTCACCGCGGCGATCTTGAACTTTCTGCCGGTGCCGGGGCTGGACGGCTATGGCGTGATCGAGCCGTGGCTATCGCGGAAGCTGCGGCGGCAGGTGGAACCGTTCGCACCGTTCGGACTGCTGGCGGTCTTCGTCTTCCTGTGGATTCCGGAGGTCAACCGGGTGTTCTTCGACCTGGTCGATGCGATCCTGCGCGGGCTGGGCGTCTCGGTGCTCGAGTCCTCCATCGGGCAGGAATACTTCCGCTTCTGGCAGGGCGAGCCGCAGCTCCCGCAGACCGGCGGCCTCTTCTGACGGCGGGGCGGCAGCGCTGAGAGCGGGGCGGCAGCGCTGAGAGCCGGGCGCCAGGGCGCCAAGGGCGAGGGCCGGGCGGCGGCTGCGGAGGATCGGCGTCAGCCGCGACGGACCGGCGTCAGCTCCGACAGCTCGGTGTCACCTCCGACGGCCCGTCGTCAGCCGGCCGCGCCGGCCCGCTGCGCCTTCGCCTTGCGTACGTAGAACCACGCCATGTTGCTGGAGATGCCCGCCAGCAGGATCCAGACGACGCCGACGAAGCTGCCCCCCACGAAGGCGACGACGGCCGCGGCGACGGAGAGGACACACACGGCGAGGGCCATCAGGGCGAGTCGCCGGGACGGGCCGGGCGGGGGCAAGAGGGACATGGGGGCGGCTCCTGTCGGGAGTGGTCGGACCTCCCCAGTGTCCCCCATGCCTGCGCTTGCCCCGCCCCCTCCCCCACGCCTCAGACGTCCGTGACCCGCAGCCCCGCGTGCGCCTTGTAGCGCCGGTTGACCGAGATCAGGTTGGCGACCAGCGACTCGACCTGGTGGGCGTTGCGCAGCCGGCCGGCGAAGACACCGCGCATACCCGGGATACGGGCGGCCAGCGCCTGCACGACATCGGTGTCGGCGCGGGATTCGCCGAGCACCATCACATCGGTGTCGATCTGCTCGGTCTCCGGGTCCTGCAGCAGCACCGCGGACAGATGGTGGAAGGCGGCCGTGACCCGGGCCCCGGGCAGCAGGGCCGCGGCCTGCTCGGCGGCGCTGCCCTCCTCCGGCTTGAGCGCGTAGGCGCCCTTCTTGTCGAAGCCGAGCGGGTTGACGCAGTCGATGACGAGCTTGCCGTCCAGCTCGTCGCGGAGCGCCTGCAGGGTCTTGGCATGGCCGTCCCAGGGCACGGCGATGATCACGACATCGCTGCGCCGGGCGCATTCGGCGTTCTCCGCGCCCTCGATGCCCAGGCCGAGTTCCCCGGCGGCGGTCTGTGCGCGCTCGGCGGCCCGGGAACCGATGATCACCTTCTGGCCGGCCCTGGCCAGCCGGTACGCGAGGCCGCGGCCCTGGTCACCGGTGCCGCCGAGGACGCCGACCACCAGGCCGGAGACGTCCGGGAGGTCCCAGGGGTCGCGCTGGAGGGCAGCCTTCGCACGGGTCGCGGCGTTCGGGGACCGGGAAGCGTCAGGAGTAGTCATGACAGCGATAGTGTCACGCGCCGACGGCGAGCCGGTCATGCCCTCGACAGCGATCCGGGCCGTCCCGTCGCCACGCCCCGCCTCCCCTCTCGCCGCCCCTCCTGCCACCCCCGTCACCCGCCCGCCCCTCAGGCCTTCACGCTGCCTTCGGTCAGCCCCGTACGCCAGTACCGCTGAAGCACCGTCATCAGCACCATCAGCGGCACCACGGACAGAAACGCACCGCCCACCGTGTACTGGTAGAGCACCGGTTGGCGGTCGGCGTAGCCGGTCCAGGAGGTCAGGCCCAGCTGGATCGGGTAGAGGTCGGAGTCCGAGAGCATCACCAGCGGCAGGAAGTAGTTGTTCCAGATGTGCACGAACTGGAACAGGAAGACGGTGACCAGCGCCGGGGTCATCAGCCGCAGTCCGAGCCCGGCGAAGATCCGGGCCTCGCCCGCGCCGTCGATGCGGGCCGCCTCCAGCAGTGAGTCGGGGACCGCGGCGGCCGCGTAGATCCGGCACAGATAGACACCGAACGGGCTGACCACACTGGGGATCAGCACCGCCCAGCAGGTGTTGGACAGGCCCATCGCGCTGAAGAGGAAGTAGAGCGGCAGGGCCAGTGCGGTGCCGGGGATCAGCACCCCGGCGAGCACCACGTTGAAGAGCGCCTCCCGGCCGCGGAACGGGAATTTCGCCAGCGCATAGCCGGCCGCGGCGGACAGCAGGGTGGCGCAGACCGCGCCGATCCCGGCGTAGAAGAGGGAGTTGGCGAACCAGCGGGCGTAGATGCCGTGGTCGTAGGTGAGGACGTCGACGAGGTGGTCGACGGGGTGCGGGTGGTCGGAGAACCAGAATCCGAAAGTGCCGAAGAGGTCGGCGCTGTTCTTGGTGGCGGAGACGGCCAGCCAGTAGACGGGCACCAGGAAGTAGAGCGCGGCGACGGTCAGCAGCGAGGCGGTGATGATCCGGTAGCGGACCGGGGGCGGGGTCATCCGCGCTCCTTCGCGCGGCCGCCGACCAGCCGCAGAAAGCCGAAGGACAGGACGCACGCCACCAGTGCGAGCAGTACCGCCTCGGCCGCCGCCGCATGCGGGTTGTTGCCGACGAACGCCTCGCTGTAGGCATGCAGGTTGGGGGTGAAGCCGGAGTCGATGGAGGAGGCCAGCGGGCGCAGCACCATGGGTTCGGCGAACAGCTGGAGGGTGCCGATGATGCTGAAGACAGCGGTGAGCACCAGCGCCGGCCGGATCAGCGGGATCTTGAGGTACCGGGCGACCTGCCAGGCGCTCGCCCCGTCGATCCGTGCGGCCTCGTACAACTCCCCCGGTACGGCCTTCAGCTGGGAGATCAGCACCAGCATGTTGTAGCCGGTGAACTGCCAGGTGACGATGTTGGCGAGGGACCACAGGACGGTGCCGCGGGAGAGGAAGTCGAGGTCCCAGCCCACGGAGTCGGCGATCTTCACCAGCGGGCTGATGCCCGGTACGTACAGGAATCCCCACAGGATCGAGGCGATCACGCCGGGCACGCCGTACGGCAGGAAGAAGGCGCTGCGGAAGAAGGGGACACCGCGGGCGCTCGCGCTCTCCAGCAGCAGTGCCAGGGCGGTGGCGAGCACGATCATCAGCGGGATCTGGACGGCGCCGAAGAGCAGCACCCGGCCGAAGCCGGTCAGGAACCGGTCGTCGGAGAGGGCCTGGGCGTAGTTGGCGAGGCCGGCGAAGACCTCGTGTTCCTGGCCGCCGAGGCCGAGCGGGCCGGTGCGTTCGG
Source organism: Streptomyces sp. NPDC048637 (assembly GCF_040650675.1). Taxonomy (NCBI): domain Bacteria; kingdom Bacillati; phylum Actinomycetota; class Actinomycetes; order Kitasatosporales; family Streptomycetaceae; genus Streptomyces; species Streptomyces sp. NPDC048637. Next base: position 81,967 of record NZ_JBEZHQ010000036.1, on the reverse strand, counting down.
TCGTGAACAGGCTCTGGTGCAGGGCGTAGCCGATCGGGGCGAGGAAGCACAGGCCGAAGAGGGCGAAGAAGGGCAGGACGAACGCGGCCGCGGCGCCCGCGTTGCGGGCCCCGGTGCGGGAGGCGCGGCGACGGGGTCCGCGGGTGTCCCGGCGGGCCGGCCGCGGGGTGACCGGCTCCGGCCGGCTCAGGGTGTCCCGGCTCACCCGCCGCTCTCCACCTTCAGGCCCTTGCCCTTGAGGTCGGCGAGGGTCTGGCCCTGCACCTTCGTCAGGACGGAGCGGAAGGAGCTGCCGTCGGCGAGCGCGTCGGTGAAGGCGTCGCCGAGCCGCTGGTAGAGGGTGTCCACGCCGGGTCCCCACTGCCAGCTGGTGTCGACATGCGCACCGGCGTCCGCGAAGACCTTGCTGTACGCCTGGCCGCCGAAGAAGTCCTTGTCGACGTCGAGGTCGGTGGTGGTGTAGCCCTTCTTGGCGCTGGGGAAGCCGTAGCCGCCGTCGATCAGCAGCGCGATCGACTCCGGGTCGGTGTTGAGCCAGACGGCGAAGTCCAGGGCGTCCTTGGGGTAGCGGGCCTTGGCGAAGACGGCGGTGGTCGAGCCGCCCCAGTTGGCGAAGGCCTGCTCGCCCGCCTTCCACTGCGGCAGCGGTGCGGCCCGCCACTTCCCCTTGGTGCCCGGCGCGTTGCCGACCAGCAGGGCGTCGCCCCAACTGGCGCCCACCCAGGCGGGGATGGCGCCGGTCTGCAGATCCTTGTACCAGGCGTTCTGCCGGTCCGGGATGGTCTTGACGAGCTTCCGTCTGACCAGGGATTCCCAGTAGTCCGCGACCCTGCGGGTGGGTTCGTCGTCGAGGTGCACGATCCAGGTGTCGCCGTGCGTCCCGTACCACTTGGCGCCGGCCTGCCAGGCCAGGCCGGAGAAGCGGTTGCCGTTGGTGGGCGCGAAGGTCTCGATCCAGGCGCCCTTCCTGCGGACGGTCTTGGCGGCGGTCTCGTACTCGTCCCAGGTCCGCGGGGTGGGCACGTCCCACTTGTCGAAGAGGTCCTGGCGGAGGAACAGGCCCATCGGCCCGGAGGCCTGCGGGACGGCGTAGACGCTCTTGCCGAAGACGGACTGCTGCCACTGCCAGCCGACGAACTTGTCCTTGTGGCGGGCGGCGCCGAGCGGGGCGAGGTCCAGCAGCCCGTTGTCGAGGAGGAAGCCGGGGACGACCGGGAATTCGATCTGGCCGAGATCGGGCGGGTTGCCGGCCTTGATGGCGGCGTGCATCTTCGCGTACTGCTGGCCGTTGACGGCCGACACCTTCTCCACCTTGACCTGGACGTCCGGGTTCTTGCGGTTCCACAGGTCGACGGGCTTGTCGATGCCCGGCACCCAGGACCAGAAGGTCAGGCTGATCCTCTGCCCCTTCTTGCGCTCCTCGGGCGCCGGGGCACCGCCGTCGCCGCAGCCGGCGAGCGCAAAGCCGGCGGCGAGGGCGGCCGCCCCGCCCAGGACCGTTCTGCGGTGCATGGCGTTGCTGGTCATGTCGGCTCCTCCACGGGGATGCGGCGGAAGGTGATCGTCGAGGACGCGCTGAGGTCGCCCGTCCCGTGGAGCAGTCCGACGCTGTCGCGGCCGGGGCGGACGAGGTCGGAGCAGGCGGCCGGGAGCCCGCCGACGGTGTGCGCGGTCCGCCGGGTCGGACCGCCGTCGTGGCTGGTACGCAGGGTCATCGGGGCGCGGGCCGACGGATGCGCCGGTCCGGCAAGGAGGGGCCCGGAGGGCGCCCGGACCACGGCGGGGAACCGGAAGCCGGTGTCCCCCTCGGTCCCGGCCCGGTACGGCACGGAGCTCTCGTACGCCATGGGTCACCCCCAATGGGCAAGGACGTAGGACGTCCCTTGTCCTGCGGCGACCATAGGGAGTGCCCAACTGGCCGTCAAGACGCCCCACATGACACCTTTTCGTGCCGGCAACGGCATCACCGACACCGGGTGATATCCCGGTGAACGAGACCGATCCGGCCCGCACCGGTGCCGTGACGGCGCACTGCCGCGCGCCGTGCCGTCAGCTCACTGCTCGGCCAGCCGGCGCCGGATGCCGTCGAAGTGCCGGTGTATCGCCTCCACGGCGCGGTCGCCGTCGCCCGCCTCCAACGCGTCCACGATCTCCTGGTGCTGACGGTGGGTCACCACGGGGTCCGGCCGGTCGTCGGAGAGATCCTCGCGCACCCGGCGCAGCGCCGCCCAGAACGCGTCCAGCACCTCGCTCAGCAGATGGTTGCCCAGCGAGCGGTACAGGGCCAGATGGAAGGCCCGGTCGGTGGCGCTCTGCACCTGCCCGCCGCGCGCCTCCTCCGCCATCCGCTGCACCAGCCCCTTGAGGACGGCGAGATCCTCGGCGGGCAGATTGCGGGCGACGGCGCCAATCAGGCCCGCCTCCAGCGCCTCGCGGACCTCCATCAGCTCGTACAGGCTCGACTCGCCCTGGTGGTGCCGGACCACGGCACGGAAGGCGACGCCCTCGACGAACGGTTCCAGGGTGAGCGGGCCGACATAGGTGCCGAAGCCGTGCCGGATCTCCACGATGCGCATGGCCTGCAGCGCCTTGAGCGCCTCGCGCACCGAGTTGCGGCTGACGTCGAGCAGGGCGACCAGTTCGGCTTCGGTGGGCAGCGGATCACCCGGCGTCAGCCGGCCCTGCAGGATCAACTGCTTGATCTGGGCCTGCACATCCTCGGACATCGTCCCTCGCGCCATGGAAACTCCCTCTCCCGCTCCCGCGTCTGCCGCGCCGCCGGCCCCTGAGCCACCTGCCCCGCCGTGACCGCGGATCCTTGACCGACCGCCTGTGAACAGGTCTATTGTGCTCGACATGGGACATCCCATGTCCTGTTCCGATCGGAGCCCGGAGCCCTTATGGCACTGCCCGCCCCCCTGCACGGCGTCATCCCGCCGGTCTGCACCCCGCTCGACCCGCGCGGCGAGATCGACACCGCCTCCCTGGCGCGCCTGGTGAACCACCTCGTCGACGGCGGCGTGCACGGCCTGTTCGCCCTCGGCTCCACCAGCGAGGTCGCGTACCTCACCGACGCCCAGCGCGGCACCGCTCTGGAAGCCGTCATCAAGGCCGCGGACGGCCGGGTCCCGGTGCTCGCCGGGGTCATCGACACCACCACTCCACGGGTGCTCGACCACGCCCGGACCGCCGCCGCCCTCGGCGCCGACGCCCTGGTCGCCACCGCGCCCTTCTACACCCGCACCCACCCCCGGGAGATCGCCGCCCACTTCCGGCATCTCCGCACGGCCGTGGATCTGCCCCTCTTCGCCTACGACATCCCCGTCGCCGTCCACAGCAAGCTGGCCCCGTCGCTGGTGCGGGAGCTGGCCGAGGACGGCACGCTCGCCGGGCTCAAGGACAGCAGCGGCGACGAGGGCTCGCTGCGCCGTCTGCTCGTCGGGCTCGGCGGCCGCACCGCCCGGCGCACCGGCCCCGCCCCGGGCTTCTCGGTCCTCACCGGCTCCGAACTGACCGTGGACGCCGCCCTGTTGGCGGGCGCCGACGGTGTCGTCCCCGGGATCGGCAATGTCGACCCGGCGGCCTACGTACGTCTCTACGACGCCGCCCGGTCCGGCAACTGGGAACAGGCCGCCGCCGAACAGGAACGCCTGGCCGCCCTCTTCACCCTCGTCGACGCCGGCCCGGAGACCGAGATGGGCCGCAGCTCCTCCGCGCTGGGCGCCTTCAAGGCGGCCCTCCACCTCCTCGGTGTGATCGACCGGGGCGCCACCGCCTTCCCCCAACGCCCACTGAGCGAGGAGGCCGTGGCGGAGGTAGGACGTCGACTCATGGCGGCGGGACTGTTGCCGACGGCGAGCGCCGCCCAGGGCGGAACGGGCGGAACAGGCGGAAAGGGTGAACAGTTCGGACAGGATGAACGGGGCGAACGGGGTGGATCGACGGCGGTATGACCCCGCCGTAAAGGCAATGCAGGACGGGTTTCCCTGCGCCATGCGGCCCTCGGCCGGAGGGGGCCGGCCCGGCGCAGGCGCGGGCACACCCCAAGTCCCGTATGGGTGACACCCGTTGAAACGGCGACCAGAACGGCGCGGACTGCGGCAGGATTCCCGGCCATGGATGCCGTACGGGTCGCATTGCTGCGTGAGGTTCTCGCCGGGACCGAGTGGATCCAGGCCACCCGCCGCTTCGCCACGGCGCTGCGCGGTGCCGTCGTCCCGCACGGGGGCGGGCTGCTGCTGGTCGGCAGTGCCGCGTACGAGCCCTGGCATCTGGCCGCGCATCTGGACGACGAGGCCGCCTGGTCGGGCCTGCCGGAGCTGTCACCGACCCTGGTGCGGCATCGTGTCCCGGGCGGGGCGCCGGCCCATCTGGCGGTGGGGCTCGGCCGCCTGGCGGCGGCCGGGCGGGGCGAGACACTGCTGGTCGTCGCGCCGGGGCAGCCGGGCGCCGGACTGCTGGAGCGGGTGCACGACGCACGACGGAACGGCGCCACGGTGCTCGCTCTGGACGGCGGCGACCGTGATCTGCACGCCCTGGCCCATGACGCGCTCGCCGCACCCCCGGCCCCGCCCGAGGAGGCGGCTGGGGCGGCGCCGGACCTCGACCTGGACACCGTCCAGCATCTGGTGAGCGCGGCCACCGGCGAGAACAGCCTGCCCGCGCCCCGCGGACGCCGCCGTTTCCGCGACCGGCTGGCCCGCCTCGCCGACGGGCTGACCGCCCCGCCGCCGCCTCGCTGGTAGCCCACGAGGCCCGCCCCGCAGGCCGCTGAAAACCCTTTGCCCCGCACCGCGTCCGCGCGCACGATGGTGCACCGTGACTTCGGACGGCCCGTTTTCTTCCCCCGCATCCCCTTCACCTGGTTCACCTGGTTCACCTGGTTCATCCGGTTCGCCCCTCGCGCCTCGCGCACGCCGACGCCTCTCCGCGCTGCTGCCGGGTCTGGCCCCCTGGCACTCCTCGCGCGACTTCCGGCTGCTGTGGTGCGCGGGCGTGGTCACGGTCTTCGGCAGTTCGCTGTCCCTCGTGGCCCTACCGCTCCAGCTGAAGGTGCTGACCGGCTCCACGCTCGCGGTCGGGGCGCTGGGTGCGGTGGAGCTGGTCCCGCTGATCGTCTTCGGTCTCTACGGCGGGGCGCTCGCGGACTCCTTCGACCGCCGTCGGCTGGTCCTGTGGACCGAGGCCGCGCTGGGCCTGGTCTCCGTGCTCCTGCTGCTCAACAGCCTGCTGCCGCACCCGATGGTGTGGCCGCTGTACGCGGCCGCGGCGGCGACCAGCGCGCTGATCGGTCTGCAGCGGCCGGCCCTGGACGCGATCGTGCCGCGGATCATCCCGCACGAGCAGCTCGCCGCGGCCGCCGCCCTGAACGCGCTGCGCTGGCAGATCGGCACCATCGCCGGGCCCGCGCTGGCCGGCGGACTGCTGGCCCTTGCCGGGCTGCGCTGGGCATACGCCATCGACGCGGTCACCTTCGTGTTCTCGGTGCTGCTCGCCCTGAAGCTGGCGCCGTCGCCCGCCTCGCACGACGCCGAGAAACCGTCGCTGCGCGGTATCGCCGAGGGCGCGCGCTACGCCTGGAGCCGTAAGGAGCTGCTCGGCACCTACGCCATCGACGTCCTCGCGATGCTCTTCGCCTTCCCACTGGCGATCTTCCCGTTCCTCGCCGACGACCTCGACGCGCCCTGGGCACTGGGGCTGATGTACGCGGCACTGCCGGCCGGTTCCTTCGTGGTAAGCCTGACCAGCGGCTGGACCTCACGGATCCACCGGCAGGGCCGCGCGATCGCGCTGGCCGCCGCCGGCTGGGGGCTGGCGATAGCGGCGGCCGGGCAGCTGCGCAACGTCTGGCTGGTGCTGCTCCTGCTGATGCTGGCCGGTGCGTGCGACATGGTCAGCGGCATTTTCCGCTCGGCGATGTGGAACCAGACCATCCCCGACGAACTCCGCGGGCGGCTGGCCGGTATCGAGCTGCTCTCGTACTCGGCGGGCCCGCAGCTGGGCCAGGTCCGGATCGGCGGCATGGCGGCGCTGACGAGCGTACGGACGTCGGTGTCGCTGGGCGGGCTGCTGTGCTTCGCGGGGGTCGGGCTGCTGGCACTCGGGCTGCCGAAGCTGATGGCGTACGACGCCAGGACGGATGAGCACGCCCGGCGGATGCGGGAGCGCCGGGCCGCCGCCGGGTCACCGGGCGGCGAGGGTGGGCGGGACGGCGCGGGTGCCGGCCCCGGCCCGCAGACCCCGGACGCGGACCCGGCGACGACCTGAGGCAGGGACGCGGCGGGACACCGCGTCCCTGCCTCACCGTCCACAACCTCCCCGGACAGAACCCTTAGGTGTCCGCCCCGCCGCTCTTGCCCTTCTCCGGCTCGTCGTGCCACTTGGGGTCGGTATCCCACTCCAGATTCCGCTCGCCGGCGGTCTCCATGGCGTGCGCCGCCTCCTCGCGGGTGGCGTACGGACCGAAGCGGTCGGCGGCGCGGCACTCGGGCCCCTCTTCGACCGTCTGATGCTTGAGGCAGTAGTACCACTCGCCCGGCTTGCCGACCGTACGCCTCTTGAACAGCGCCATTGCCGCCTCCTGTGGATGTTCTGTGCCACCATCCTGCCCGACGGCCCGCGGATACACTCGCTGATATGTCTGGCCAGTCGCTTCTTGCCCCGGGGAAGATCTCCCCCACCCGCCCCGTCCCCGCCTCGATCCCGCGCCCCGAGTACGTCGGGAAGGATGCACCCACCCCTTACACGGGGCCCGAGGTGCAGGACGCCGACACGATCGAGCGGATGCGGATCGCCGGCCGGATCGCCGCGCAGGCGATGGCGGAGGCCGCCAAGCTGATCGCGCCGGGCGTGACGACCGACGAACTGGACCGGGTCGCGCATGAGTTCATGTGTGACCACGGCGCCTACCCGTCCACGCTCGGCTACCGCGGCTTTCCCAAGTCGTTGTGCTCCTCGCTCAACGAGGTCATCTGCCACGGCATCCCGGACTCGACCGTCCTCAAGGACGGCGACATCGTGAACCTCGACGTCACCGCGTACATCAATGGGGTGCACGGCGACAACAACGCCACGTACCTGTGCGGCGACGTGGACGAAGAGTCCACGCTGCTGGTCGAGCGCACCCGTGAGGCACTCAACCGCGCGATCAAGGCCGTCAAGCCGGGCCGGCAGATCAACATCATCGGCCGGGTCATCGAGTCGTACGCCAAGCGTTTCGGCTACGGCGTGGTCCGTGACTTCACCGGTCACGGCATCAACTCCTCCTTCCACTCCGGCCTGATCGTTCCGCACTACGACAGCCCGCACCACACCACCGACATCAAGCCCGGCATGACCTTCACGATCGAGCCGATGCTGACGCTGGGGTCCTACGACTACGACATGTGGGACGACGGCTGGACGGTGGTGACCAAGGACCGCAAGCGGACCGCGCAGTTCGAGCACACGCTGGTGGTCACCGACACCGGGGCGGAGATCCTCACGCTGCCCTGACGGGAGCGGGGGCTGCGGGGGCTGCGGGGGCTGCGGGGGCTGCGGGGAACTCTTTACCGACAGCGCGTCGGGAACAGGGGTAGGCTCGTTACCGACAGGACGTCGGGAACGGGTTGACGTGAGCCGTTGGTTAGGTAAGCCTAAGTTACGGCGGCTCGGCGGAGCCGGCCTGTTCCCGTCCGCTGCCCTCAGCCCCCGGAGGTCCGCCTTGGAAGCGTCCAGCCCGACCCCGCCCGCTCCGTCCGCTCCGTTCTCGACGGTCATCCGCACCGCGTCCCACGAGCAGCACACGGAGGCCGAGAACTCCTCCTTCATGAGCGATCTGCTCGGCGGCAGGCTCGGCGTCCGGGCCTACCGGCGCTACACCGAGCAGCTGTGGTTCGTCTACCGCGCGCTGGAGGGCACCTCCGGGCCGCTCGCCGAGGATCCGGTCGCGGGCCCCTTCCTCCGTCCGGAGCTGGCCCGCACCCCCGCACTGGAGCGCGACCTCGCCCATCTCGGCGGGCCGTCCTGGCGCGACGGCCTGGCGCCCCTGCCGGCCACCGCCGCCTACGCGGACCGGGTGACGACCTGCGCCCGCGACTGGCCGGCCGGCTTTGTCGCCCACCACTACACCCGCTATCTCGGCGACCTCTCCGGCGGCCAGATCATCCGCGGCACCGCGGAGAAGACCTGGGGCTTCACCCGCAAGGGCGACGGGGTGCGCTTCTACGTCTTCGAGGGCATCACCAACCCCGCCGCCTTCAAGCGGGAGTACCGGGCGCTGCTGGATGCGCTGCCCGTGGACGATCTGGAAAAGCAGCGGGTGGTCGACGAGTGCAAGCGCGCGTTCCGGCTGAACAGCGCGGTCTTCCGGGAGCTGGGCGAGCAGTTCCCGCTGAGCGCATAGGGGCCGACGGGCGCCCGGACTGCGTCAACTGCCGCTGAATTCCCGCTCGTTGACGCTTGCCGTGCCGTTATGTCACGCCGTGCCGGGCTACGGCGTGGCGCGGCGTACCCGCCCCCCCCACGGCGAGGAGCAGGAGAGGGGGGCGGGGACGGAAAGGAAGGGCGGGACCGGGCGGCGGCAGGCCGGAATTCCAGTCGTCATGGACCGTCGCGAACGGTGCCCCTTACCTTGACCGGCGCATGGCCGTTCCGTGACCGGGCGCCGGTCAAATCGTCATCGGGACGTTGCGCATGAGAGCCGGATCACTCGACAGGCGGGGCAGAAACAGGTAAGCCTCAGATAAGTTAGGCCCGCCTTAGTGGCGGCCCTGGCCGCTGCCTAGTGTTCCGTACGTCGTTTCCGTCCATCCGAGCCCGCTTGGAGCCCCGTTATGCGCGCCCTTCGCCCCTCCGCCGTCGCCGCCCTCGCCGCGGCCACGGCCGTCACCGCCGTCGCCGGCTGCGCCGCGAAGAACGACGGCAAAGGGGGCGACGGCAAGGGCACGATCGAGGTGACCGCGACCGACAGCAGCTGTGAGCTCTCCGCCAAGGAGTTCCCCGCCGGACATGTCCGGTTCGCGGTGCAGAACAAGGGCTCCAAGGTCACCGAGGTGTACGTCTACGCGCCCGGCGACCGGATCGTGACCGAGCGGGAGAACATCGGTCCCGGCACCCGGACGGAGATCACCGCCGAGATCAAGGCCGGTTCGTACGAAATCGCCTGCAAGCCGGGCATGAAGGGCGACGGCATCCGCCAGAAGGTGACCGCCAGCGGCAAGGGCGCGAGCACCCAGCGCGACCCCAAGCTGGATGCCGCGGTCGCCGCGTACCGCAAGTACGTCCAGGAGCAGGCCGACCAGACCCTCCCGGCAGCGCAGAAGTTCGCCGACGCGGTCAAGGACGGCGATGTCGAGTTCGCCAAGAAGACCTACGCCCTCTCCCGGGTCGGCTGGGAGCGCACCGAGCCGGTCGCCGAGTCGTTCGGTGACATCGACCCCAAGGTCGATGTGCGCGCCGACGGCCTGGAGAAGGGCCAGAAGTGGACCGGCTGGCACAAGCTGGAGAAGTCCCTGTGGGAGGAGAAGAAGATCTCCGGGGATGACAAGAAGCTCGCCGACCAGCTGAACACCGACCTGAAGGACTGGCAGAAGCGGGTCGGCAAGGCCGAGATCACCCCGACCAGCATGGCCAACGGCGCCAAGGAGCTGCTCGACGAGGTGGCCACCGGCAAGGTCACCGGTGAGGAAGAGCGCTACAGCCACACCGACCTGCTCGACTTCCACGCCAATGTCGAGGGTGCCGAGAAGGCCTACGAGCTGCTGAAGCCGGTCGTCGGCAAGAACGACCCGGCGCTCGCCAAGGCGCTGGACAAGCAGTTCAAGGTGATCGGCGAGCTGCTCGACGAGCACCGCGACAGCAAGTCGGCGGACGGCTTCGCCTCGTACGACACGGTCGGCAAGAGCGAGCGCAAGAAGCTCTCCGACGGGGTCAACGCGCTCGCCGAGCCGCTGTCCAAGCTGGCCGCCGCCGTGGCCACCGCCAAGTAGTCCGCCGCCAGGCAAGGGGACGCGATGACGCACGACGACGACAAGCCCACCGAGAGCACCGCCACCGGGGACGACCGGACCGCGCAGCCCGCCAACGGGCGTGCACCGTCCCGGCGTTCACTGCTCGGCTGGGGCGGCGCGGGCCTGGCACTCGGCGCCGTCGCGGCCGGCGGTACGGCGGCGGCGCTGCGCACCGGCGACGACGCCCGGCCGGCCGGCGCGGACGCGACCGCGGGCTCCGCGATCGCCTTCCACGGCAAGCACCAGGCCGGTATCGCCTCCGCCGTCCAGGACCGGCTGCACTTCGCCGCGTTCGATGTCACCACCGACGACCGCGACGAGCTGATCGCGCTGCTCAAGGAGTGGACGAAGGCGGCGGCGCGGATGACGGCCGGGGACGCGGTCGGCGACGGCGCGGTCGGCGGACTGGCGGAGGCCCCGCCGGACGACACCGGCGAGGCGCTCGGGCTGCCGCCGTCGCGGCTCACCCTCACCTTCGGCATCGGCCCCACGCTGTTCGAGAAGGACGGCAAGGACCGGTTCGGCATCAAGGCGCGGCGCCCCGAGGCGCTGATCGAGCTGCCGCAGTTCCCCGGCGACAACCTCGACAAGGCGCGCAGCGGCGGTGATCTGTGCGTCCAGGCCTGTGCGGACGACCCGCAGGTCGCGGTGCACGCGATCCGCAATCTGGCCCGGATCGGCTTCGGCAAGGTCGCGATCCGCTGGTCGCAGCTGGGCTTCGGCAAGACGTCCTCGACGACGCCGGACGCCCAGACCCCGCGCAACATGTTCGGCTTCAAGGACGGCACCCACAACCTCGCCGGTACCGACACCGCCGCGCTCGACCAGCATGTGTGGGTCGCGGACGGTGCGGCGAAGGGCAAGGAGAGCTGGATGGCCAGCGGCTCCTACCTGGTCGCCCGCCGGATCCGGATGCACATCGAGACCTGGGACCGCACCTCGCTCCAGGAGCAGGAGGAGATCTTCGGCCGGAACAAGGGCGAGGGCGCACCGGTCGGCAAGAAGCACGAGCGGGACACCCCGCATCTGAAGTCGATGCTGCCGACCGCGCATGTCCGCCTGGCGCATCCGGACTCCAACGGCGGGGTGCGGATCCTGCGCCGCGGCTACTCCTTCACCGACGGTACGGACGGTCTGGGCCGGCTGGACGCGGGGCTGTTCTTCCTCGCCTACCAGCGGGACGTACGCCAGGGCTTCGTGCCGTTGCAGAAGCGGCTGGCGGCCGATGACGCACTCAACGAATACATCCAGCACGTGGGTTCAGCGGTCTTCGCGGTACCGCCGGGCGTCCGGAACGCGGACGACTGGTGGGGCCGGGCGCTGTTCGCCTGACACCGTCGTACCACCGTCGGCGTGCGGAACACCGTCGTCGACTCCATGAAGGAAGGGAAGGAACCGACGTGTTCGGCAACTACCTGATCGGTCTGCGCGAGGGCCTGGAAGCCAGCCTCGTCGTCTGCATTCTCATCGCCTACCTGGTCAAGACCGGCAGGCGGGGGGCGCTGCGCCCGGTCTGGCTCGGTATCGCGCTCGCCGTGGTGCTGTCGTTCGCGTTCGGTGCGGCGCTGCAATTCGGTTCGCAGACGCTGACGTTCAAGGCGCAGGAAGCGCTCGGCGGATCGCTGTCGATCATTGCGGTGTGCCTGGTGACCTGGATGGTCTTCTGGATGCGGCGCACCGCGCGGCATCTGAAGCAGGAGCTGCACGGCAAGCTGGACGCGGCGCTGCAGATGGGCACCGTGGCACTGGTGGTCACCGCGTTCCTGTCGGTGGGCCGCGAGGGCCTGGAGACCGCGCTGTTCATCTGGACCGCCGCGCAGTCCGCCCAGGACGGGGTACGGCCGCTGGTCGGGGCGCTGCTGGGGCTGCTGACGGCGGTGCTGCTGGGCTGGCTGTTCTACCGCGGTGCGGTGCGGATCAACCTGGCGAAGTTCTTCACCTGGACCGGCGGCATGCTGGTGGTGGTCGCGGCGGGCGTGCTGGCGTACGGCTTCCACGATCTACAGGAAGCGGACATCCTGCCGGGGCTGACCACGCGGGCGTTCGACATCAGCGCGCAGATTCCGGTCGACAGCTGGTACGGGACGCTGCTGAAGGGCGTCTTCAACTTCCAGCCGGACCCGACCGTCCTTCAGGTCACAGTGTGGGCTCTGTATCTGGTCCCCACGCTCGCGTGCTTCCTCGCCCCCGGTAGGGTTGCGCCGAATCGTGCCACCCCGGCGGCCGCCCCGTCCGCCCCGGTCGCCCCGAAGGAGCCCGAGCCCCATGACACGCAGGTCGCCGTTCCGGGTGCCCGCAACACTGACGTCGGCAGCGGCGGCGCTGGTGATACTGAGCGGGTGCATGACGGTGCACGGCGAGAGGGAGATGCTGCCGGCGGTGTCGAAGGCTGAGGGCACCAAGGCCCTCACCCGCTTCACCGAAGGCTTCAACCAGGCCTACCGGCAGCTGGACCCGAAGCTGAACCCCTCCTTCGAGGCGGGTGCGCTGCTCGCGATCGACCAGGCCGGGATAAAGGCGGCACACGCCCTCCGGCCGCAGGGCAATCCGGACTTCCCCGCGCTGGCGTTCAAGAACCCGCACTTCACCGTCCCCAAGCAGGCGGGCTGGCCGAAGTACTTCATCGCGGACGCGGTCAGCAACCGCAAGGACGCCAGTGGCCGCAACACCCGCTGGTTCCTGGTGTTCAGCCGCGACGACATCGACGAGAAGTGGCGCGCGGTGTACTTCGCGCAGTTCCCGGGCAACAAGGCGCCGGAGCTCAGGACGAAGGACGGCTACGCCGAGGCGGTGCCGCTCGGCTCCGGGTCCGGGCTGACAGTGGCCCCCGGCAAACTGGGCCGGGCCTACGCGGACTTTCTCAACACCGGCAAGGGCAGCGTGTTCGCGTCCGGTCCGCAGACCGACGGCTGGCGGGCCCGGCGCGCCAAGGACGCCCGCAAGGTCGGTTCGCGCATCCAGTGGCAGGACACCCCCTCGGACCATCAGCCGGTGGCGCTGCGGACCACGGACGGCGGTGCCCTGGTGTTCTTCTCGACGGTCTACCACCAGCAGCAGACGATGTTCGCCGGGGCGACGATCAGTGTGCCGGCGGAGCTCCGGGGCCTGGTGGTGGGGCCGCAGAAGAAGACCAACCGGATGGCCTTCACGACCGTCTCCTCCCAGGCGGTCACGGTGCCGGCCAAGGGCTCCGGCGACAAGGTCGTCATCCTGAACCGGCGGGAGGGCAAGACGTCGGTGGAGCCGCTGTAGCGGCGGTACGGCGCACTCGGCCGGAACGTGGAGACGCCGAAGGGCCGTCGGGGTGATCCCGGCGGCCCTTCGGCGTACGGACGGGGGTGACCGGACGGTCCGCGGACCCGGTCAGCGGCCGATCGGCCAGGCGTGCGCCTCGTGGTGGTGCGGCTCGCGGTCGTTGAACGCCGCGCAGGCGTCGGTGAGCGACTCCAGCAGCGTCAGCGGGTCGGGCAGCGGCAGCTCGGGGCCGCGCAGCCAGGTCACCGCGGGCTGGTCGCCGGGCAGGGTCGAGGGCGGCAGCAGCACATAGCTGCCGCGGCAGTGCCAGCGCAGTCCCGGATGCTCGTCCATGGTCTCGGGATGGCAGTCCAGCTCGCAGGGCCACCACTCGTCCTCGTCGTCCGGGGTGCCGCGGGTGGCGGTGAAGAAGAGCATCCGGCCGTCGCCGAAGCCGGCGCCGCTGAGGGTGATCGGTCCGACGTCGATGCCCGCCGCGTCCAGCCGTCCCAGGGCACTGCGGCCCGCCTCGACGGGGACGTCCAGCACGTCATGGGTGATGCCGGTGGCGGTGATGAAGTTGGCCTGCGGGAGGGTGCGGACCCAGGCGGCGACCTTGTCGCGGTCGGTGCTGGCGACGGTCTGCCAGCCGAAGGAGACGGGGTGCCGGCCGGGGGTCGGACAGCCGATGCGTTCACAGGAACAGCCGTAGCCGGAGGGGTGGGCCGCCGGGGCCACCGGGAAACCCGCGTCGGCCGCCGCCAGCAGCAGGTCCTCGCGGCTGCGCGCAGCCGCTGATCCCGTGTCCGTATCGCCGCCGTCCGATCCGCTCTTCGGCCGGCGCAGCCACTGGGAGAACCTGCTCTTGCGTTCCATCTATCCCCTCACTTCGAGCGGTGGTCTGGGATCAATGCTGCCACCATCCTGCTCCTCGGGTGACCGGTGTGCGGATCCGGGGTGAACGAAGGACGCAGGAATACCGGCAATTCGGGGCATCGGCGGCACTCGGGCACCGTCGGCGCCCGAGTGCCGCCGATGCTCCGTCCGCTCAGTCGCGCGGTCGCAGTCCACGCATGACCTGGTCGACCAGGGTGTCGACGAAGTCGTAGGTCAATTCGCCGGTGCGCATCAGCCAGCGCTGTGAGAAGGGACTCAGCAGCATCTCGGCGGCGATCCGCACATCGGTGTCGGCGGCGACCTCTCCCGTTTCCTGGGCCGCCCGCAGCCGGTCGACATAGAGCCGGGTGCCGGGCTCGCTCAGCCGGGCGACGAAGGTGCGGGAGAGCTCCTCGTCATTCGCCCCCGCCGCCGCGAGGGCGCGGTAGGGGGCCTGGAACGCCGGGTCGTTGAATTCGTCGGCGGTGGCCCGCAGCACGAACTTGAGGTCCGCGGCCAGATCTCCGGTGTCGGGGAGGCCCTTTGCGTCGTAGTCGTCGACCCCGGCGGTGAACGCGTCGAGCAGGACGGCGGCCTTGGAGGGCCACCAGCGGTAGATCGTCTGCTTGCCGACCCCGGCCCGGGAGGCGATGCCTTCGATCGTGAGCTTGTCGTAGCCGACCTCGCCGACGAGCGTGAGGGCGGCATCGAAGATCGCGCGCCGGGAGCGTTCGCTGCGGCGGGAGGAGTCGGGGGCTGATTTGGTCGCCATACCGCGGAGTCTAGCGAGGAAGAGGCGAGACGTATCGTCTTGACGAGACGCTCCGTCTCGTGCATAGTCGATGTCGAGCGAGACGATCCGTCTCGCCAGGGTCGGGAGGAAGGGGATTCCCATGAGCAAGGGAAATGCGGGCGGGATGCTCGGTGTCGGCGGGACCCGGAGCAAGCTCTCGCGGGGCGCGCTGCGCGGCGCCGGGGGCACCGGCCGCGGCGGCCGGGGGCGGTCCGGGCAGGACCGGCGCGACGAGCTGCTGCGCAAATTCCAGGAGCGGGCCCGGAAGGGGTGAGCGGGCCCGGAAGGGGTGAGCGGGCCCGGCGGGAATGCACCGCGGGCCCCCGGTGGGAGTCCGCCGGGGGCTCCGGCAGGCATGCGCCGCGGGCCCCGGCAGGCATGCGCCGCGGGCCCGGCGGGAGTGCGCGGGGGGCCACTCCAACGGTGCACGGCCCGCGACACGGGGGCTCCGCACGGCGGACGATGTGGGGGCGGGTACGGGATTCCGTGCCCGCCCCGAGTGCCCCACCGTGAGGAGCCCTCCTTGCGTACCCCCCGGCGCAGCCCCACCCCCCGGCACTATCTGATGTGCCCGCCCACGTACTTCCGGGTCAGTTATTCCATCAACCCCTGGATGGACCCCGACAAGCCGGTGGATCTCGCGCTCGCCCACGCCCAGTGGGAGGACCTGCGCGACCGCTACCGCGCGCTCGGCCACACCGTCGAGGAGCTGCCGCCGCACCCCGCCTTCCCCGACATGGTCTTCGCCGCCAACGGCGCCACCGTCGTGGACGGCCGGGTGCTCGGCGCGCGGTTCGCCTTCGCCGAGCGGTACGGCGAGGCCGCGGTGCATGCCGAGTGGTACCGCGGCCACGGGTTCGCCCCGGTGCGCGAGCCGCAGCACGTCAACGAGGGCGAGGGTGACTTCGCGGTCACCGCGTCCTGGCTGCTGGCCGGCCGCGGCTTCCGCAGCAGCCCGCTGTCCCATGCGGAGGCCCAGGAATACTTCGCCCGCCCGGTGATCGGCCTCGATCTCGTCGACCCGCGCTACTACCACCTCGATACGGCGCTATGTGTCCTCGACCCCGGCGGCGGGGCGCCGGGTGGGGGGCCCGCTGTGCCCTCAAGGCATGGGGGAGGCGCGGCGGAGGTCATGTACTACCCCGGCGCGTTCTCCGCCGGGAGCCGGGCGGTGCTGGCGCGGCTGTTCCCCGGCGCGCTGATCGCCGGCCCGGCCGACGCGGCGGCGTTCGGGCTGAACGCGGTGTCCGACGGGCGGCATGTGCTGCTGCCCCAGGCGGCGGTGGGGCTCTTCGAACCGCTGCGGGAGCGGGGGTATGAGCCGATCGGGATGGATCTGACCGAGTTGGTGAAGGGCGGGGGGAGTGTGAAGTGTGTGACGGGGGAGCTACGTCTGAGCTGAATCCCACGTGGTCGGGTGCGGCAACGTGGTGGGTTCGGTTTTTCGCCTTCGGCGGGAGAGGGGGTGGTGGGCTGGGGCCCCGCGTGCGGGGGTGGTGCGGTGCCGGGGGCTCCGGGGTGTGGTGCCGGACTGCTTCGCTTTACGTCCGGCACCACACCCCTCCGCCCCCGGCACCTCGCGTCCGTATTAGGGCCGCAGCCCGGTGAGGATGAGGTCAGGGCCCGTGGGGAAGGGTCAGGGCCCGTGGGAACGGGTCAGGACCAGTCGTCGCCCCAGGAAGCGTCGCGGGCCTCGCGGTAGTGGGTGCCGTGCCGCTTGGTCACCGTGGTGCGTTGCAGGCCCTCGTGTGTGGTGCACAGGTCCAGGAGGACCTGGCCCTTGCGGAGTTGGGGTTTGCGGATGATGCGGGCGGGGGCGGGGGTGGCGTCGAGGGTGGTGGCGGCGACGTAGCTGAACTTTTCGTCCTCGTACGGGAGGGAGCCGCCCTTGACCTGACGGTGGAGGGAGGAGCGGCTGACCCGGGCGGAGAAGTGGCACCAGTCCTCCCCGGGGACGATGGGACAGGTGTCGCTGTGCGGGCAGGGGGCGACGATGCGCAGACCGGCCTCGGTGAGCTGGGTGCGGGCCTCGCGGATGCGGAGGTAGCCGTCGGGGGTGCCGGGTTCGATCAGGACGACGGCCCGGGCCGCGGTGGCCGCGGCGGCGACGACGGCGCGGCGGTCCTCGGGGCGGAGTTCGCCCAGGACGTAGGAGACGGTGACCAGGTCCGTGCCGGCGGGCACGGTCAGGCCCTCGCCGATGGTCTGCCGCCGCCATTCCGTGTCGGGCAGGGTCTTGGCGGCCAGTTCCCGGCCGAGGTCCAGGGCAGGCTGCGCCCAGTCCAGGACGGTGCTGTGGTGGCCTTCCCAGGTGGCCGCGGTGGCCCAGGTGGCGGCGCCGGTGCCGCCGCCGATGTCCACATGGGTGGCCGGGGACCAGTCCGGGACCCGGGCGGCGAACGCGGTCAGCGCGGCCCGTACGGCTTCGAAGGTGGCCGGCATGCGGTAGGCGGCGTACGCGGCCACATCCGCGCGATCGCGCAGGACCGGGGCGTCGGTGGGGGTACGGCCCCGGTAGTTGGCGATCAGACGGTCGACTGCCTGCGCGGCCTGTTTGGGCGGCAGGCCGTCGAGCAGGCCCGCCAGCGCGGCGCGCAGTTCCTCGTGCATGGGGGAAATTCTACGGGGCCCGGTGGCGTGCCCTGCCTGCTCAGGGGGCGCGGGAGACCGCGCGGGCCAGCCGGGTGGCGGCTGCGGCGCGCGGGGCGCTGCCGCTGTTGTGGCGGCGGGGGTGGACCGTGTTGGCGAGCAGGACGAGGAAGGTGTCGGTGGCGCGGTCCAGGACCAGGCTGGTGCCGGTGAAGCCGGTGTGCCCGGCCGCGCCGCGGCCCGCCAACTCGCCCATGAAATACGGCTGGTCGACGCCGAAGCCGAGGCCGGGCGGGTCGAGGAGGGCGGCGACGGCGTCCGGGCCGAGGATCCGGTGCGTGCCGTAGGCACCGCCGTTGAGCAGCGTGCGGCACAGGACGGCCAGGTCCTGGGCGGTGGAGAAGAGTCCGGCGTGGCCGGCGACGCCGCCCAGTGCCCAGGCGTTCTCGTCGTGCACCTCGCCGCGGAGCATGCCGCGGTCCGCCTTCGCCCAGGGCCGCCGCTGGTCCTCGGTGGCCGCGACGCCGTGCGGTGCCAGCGGCCCGTAGGAGGTGCTGGACATGCCCAGCGGGCCGGTGATGCCGTCGCGGATCAGGGCATCGAGGCGGTGCCCGGTGCACTGCTCCAGGATCAGCTGGAGAGCGATGAGGTTGAGGTCGGAGTAGCGGTGGACGGGGGCCCGGCCGCCGGACGGGGCCGCCGCCTCCTGCCACAGCAGCGCCAGTTGGGCGGAGCGGTCCCGGTGGTCGTAGAAGGGGAGCTCGGGGGCGAGTCCCGAGGTGTGGGTGAGCAGCTGCCGGACGGTGATGCCGGGGGCGAAGGCGGGCAGGTGGGCCCGGACCTCGTCGTGGAGGGTCAGACGGCCGCGTTCGACCTGCTGGATCGCGGCGACGGCGGTGAAGAGCTTGCTGAGCGAGGCGAGGTCGAAGACGGTGCCGACCCGCATCGGCTCCCACAGGTCGCGGGGCAGATCGAGGCCGCGGTCCCGCTCGGGGTCGTAGGCCCGGTAGCGCAGCGCCCAGCCCGCGGCGGCCTCGGCGGCGACGACCGGTCCCCGGCCGGCCAGCACGACGACGCCCGGGGACCAGGGCGGCCGGCCCTCGTCGGGCAGCGCCCGGACACCGCGGACCAGCCGTTCCACCCAGCCGGGGTCCAGCCCTGCGCGGGCCGGTGTGCCGTAGGTCAGTCCCGTTGCGTTCAGAGCCTGGTCCTCTCGCCTGCCGTGCTCCCGATGCTCTCCCCCCTACGCTGCCACGGGCGGCACATTCCCAGGAAGCTCACGAGCGCCAATACGGCGCAGGAGAGCTGGACGAGCGCCATCGGTACGGCCGTCCGCTCGCCCGCGATACCCACCAGCGGGGAGGCCACCGAGCCGAGGAGGAAGGTGGAGGTGCCCAGCAGCGCGGAGGCGGAGCCGGCCGCGTGCGGGGTGCGCAGCAGCGCCAGGGTGTTGGTGCTCGGCATGACCAGGCCCATCGCGGCCATCAGGACGAACAGGCCGGCGGCGGTCGGGACCAGGCCGACGGGGCCGAAGACGCCGGCGGACATCAGGAGCAGGGCGGTCGCGGCGAGCGCGATCACCGCCAGGCCGGTGCCGAGCACCTTGTCGAGGCCGACCCGGCCGACCAGGAGCTTGCCGTTGATCTGGCCGATGGCCACCAGGCCGACGGAGTTGACGCCGAAGAGCAGGCTGAAGGTCTGCGGGGAGGCGCCGTAGATCTCCTGGACCACGAACGGCGAGGCGGAGATATAGGCGAAGAGGGCGGCGAAGGCGAAGGCGCCGACGAGGAGGTAGCCGGAGAAGACCCGGTCGGCGAGCAGATCACGCATGGTGCGCAGGGTCTGGCCGAGGCCGCCGGAGTGCCGGCGCTCGGGCGGCAGGGTCTCCTGCAGCTTGCGCCACACCAGAAGGGTGAGCGCCAGCCCGACGGCGGTGAGGACGACGAAGACCCCGCGCCAGTCGGTGAGCTGGAGGATCTGGCCGCCGATGAGCGGGGCGACGACCGGCGCCACCCCGGAGATCAGCATCAGGGTGGAGAAGAACCGGGCCATCGCCACACCGTCGTACAGATCGCGGACCATCGCCCGCGCGATGACGATGCCGGCCGCGCCCGCCAGTCCCTGCAACAGGCGGAAGGCGATGAGGAGTTCGGCGTTGGTGGCGACCGCGCACAGGGCGGTGGCCAGGACGTAGATCACCATGCCGGCCAGCAGCGGGCGGCGGCGCCCCCACTTGTCGCTCATCGGGCCGACGATCATCTGCCCCAGCGCCATGCCCGCCAGGCAGGTGGTGAGGGTGAGCTGGACGGTGGCGGCCGGGCTGTGCAGGGCGGCGGTGACCTGCGGCAGGGCCGGAAGGTACATGTCCATGGAGAGCGGCGGGACCGCCGTGAGGCCGCCGAGGACGAGGGTGACGAGGAGGCTGGTGCGGCGGGACGCGGCCGGTGCTACTGCCGCGCCCCGCTCGGCTATGGGGGGAAGGTCCTGGGTCTCGGCCGCGCCGGGCTCCGTCATACGGGTCTCCATGGTGATAGATGGCTGCACCATCGTGTCACGCACGTGACGGCTCCCGACCGGTTTCGGACCGGTCCTTTGGGCCTAGGACGGACGTCGCTCGGCCCTGGGGCCGACGCCCTCAGACCTGGGACGAACGTCCCGGATCAGGCGGGCTTCAGGCCCGGATCGCCCGCTTCGGAGATGAAGGAGGCGGCGGTGCGCACCGGCGCCCCGGGGGTGGTGACGGCGGACACCGTACGGAAGTCGGCCCGGGCGGTGTCCTGGTCCAGGGTGACGGTGAGGTAGCCGCGCCGGCCATTGTAGAACTTCAGGTGCGGGTTGGCGGCCAGGTAGGTGTCCCAATTGGCGGGCTTGTCCGCGCCGTCCTCGCCGCTGGCGATCGAGGTGGTCACGAACTCCACCCCCGCGGTGCGCGAACCGGGGTCCTTGAAGTCCTTCTTGATGTCGAAGGCGTAGTGGACGTGCACATCGCCGGTGAGGACGACGAGATTGTCCACGCCCGCCGACTCGGCGCCCGCCAGGACCCGGTCACGGGAGGCCGCGTAGCCGTCCCAGGCGTCCATGCTCAGCTGGTATCCGGGGCCGGTGGCGTTGCGCCGCTCGGAGAACGTGACCTGCTGCGGCAGCACGTTCCAGCGCGCGGAGGACTCCCGCCAGCCATCGATCAGCCAGCGCTCCTGGGCGGCGCCGGTCAGGGTGCGCTCGGGGTCCTGGGACTCGGGGCCCGGGGCGTGCCAGCCGTCGCCGTAGGCCTGGTCGGAGCGGTACTGGCGGGTGTCGAGGATGTCGAACTGGGCGAGCTGCCCGTACTGGAGGCGGCGGTAGAGCCGGGCGTCGGCACCCTGGGGCCGCTGCGGGCGGCGCAGCGGCTGGTTCTCCCAGTACGCCCGGTAGGCGGCGGCCCGGCGGACGAGGAACTCGGCGGGCGGGAGGTGGTCCTCGCTGATGTCGGAGGCGTAGTTGTTCTCCACCTCGTGGTCGTCCCAGGTGACGATGAAGGGGTGCGCGGCGTGCGCGGCCTGCAGGTCCGGGTCGGACTTGTAGAGGGCGTAACGCAGCCGGTAGTCCTCCAGCGTGACCGTCTCGTGGTTGAAGACCGCGGGCAGCTTGCGGTCGGTGTAGCCGCGGGCGCCGCCGGCCGCGTCGACCGGGTACTCGTAGAGGTAGTCGCCGAGGTGGAAGACGACGTCGAGGTCCTCCTCGGCCAGGTGCCGGTAGGCCGTGAAGTAGCCGTCGTGGTAGGCCTGGCAGGAGACCGCGGCGAGCTTCAGAGCGGAGATCCGGGCACTGCGGGTGGGCGCGGTGCGGGTGCGGCCGACCGGGCTGATCCAGCTGCCGGCGCGGAAGCGGTAGTAGTAGACGCGGTCGGGCGCGAGACCGGTGGGCTCGATGTGCACGGAGTGGTTGAACTCCGGGTGGGCGTCGGCACGGCCCTGGCCGGCCAGCCGCTTGAAGTGCTCGTCGTAGGCGACTTCCCAGCGGACGGTGACTCTGGCGTCCGGCATACCGTTGCCGGGCTCGTACGGGCGCGGGGCGAGGCGGGTCCACAGCACGACGGAGCCGGGCTGCGGGTCACCGGAGGCGACGCCGAGCGTGAAGGGGTTCTCGGTGATCTTCCGTGCATCGGCCCCGGCGGCGTATGCGGCGCCCGCGCTCGGGAGGTTGGTCGCGAAGGCGAGCGCGGCGGCGGCCCCGGTGGCGGTGAGGAAGCGGCGGCGCCCGAAGTGTGCGGCCGCGGCCCGGATCTCCTGCTCGTGCGGTGCGTGGTGAGTCATCTGGCCCTCCCGTGAAGGCAGTTGTCGCAGAGCCCGTAGGGGAGTAATTCGAGGGCCACGGGGCGGCGCGGCGCTGTCCCGCGCACGTCACATACATGACAGCTGGATGAGGACTGGGCCCGCACCGGACGCGGTCGGACAATCACGGCACCGGCCGTGCCTCCGTAGGATTCGGGGCATGGCTGAACTGATGGTGCGCGACGGCACCTGGACCTTCGACGGCGAGGTCGTACGCATCGTGCCGGGGCGCGAGCGCGGGGTGCACAAACTGCGCCAGGATCTCGGTGAGTTCACGGTGCCACTGGCCGCGCTGGCCGGGATCGCCCACGAACCGGCCCGCAAGGGCGGCCGGCTGCGACTGCGGCTGCGGGACGGCGCGGATCCATTGCTGCAGGTCACCGGCGGCGGTCTGCCCGACGAGGCGAACCCGTACCGGCTGACCGTGGACGCCGGACGGATCGACGTCGCCGAGTACTTTGTGGACGCGGTACGGCAGGCCCTGATGCTGGAACAGATACCGGACGGGCCGGCCGACCGCTATCTGCTGCCCGGTCCGTCCGTACCGCTCTCGGCCGCCGGGGTGGACGGTGTCGCCACGTTCGACGGTGAGCGGGTGCACATCGAATGGCGCTGGAACACCAGCGAGACCAAGCGGGACTGGGGCCCCAGGGAATTCGCGCTCACCGCGCTGGAAGCGGTGGAGTGGCGGGCCGCCGCCGGTCTGGAGTCCGGATACCTCCGCTTCCGGACGCGCGGGGCGACGGAGCGGCTCAAGCCGGAGCGCGACCCCAACTCCATCGAGCTGTGGGGCTTCAAGAAGGAGAGCGGCACCACGGCGCTGCTGGCGGCCGCGGTCGCGGCGCGGCTGCCCCATCCGCTGGCCGGCGCGGAGAAGGCCCTGCCGACGGGGAGTCCGGCCGCGGCGCCCGCCCCGGCCGCTCCCCGGACATCCGGCGCCGCCTCCGCCTCCCCCTCCGCCTCCGCCTCCGCCTCCGCCTCCGCCGAGGACCATGACGCGCTACTGCGCCGGCTGCGCGAACTGGGCGAGCTGCACCGCGACGGCATCCTCACCGAGGAGGAGTTCACCGCCACGAAGGCGGCGGTCCTGCGGCGCTTCCACACCGGGGGCTGAGTCGCGGCGGCGGCCCGTTCGCTGCCCGTACGCCGTTTACGCTGCCGCCATGGCAGAGAACACAGAGCCGGCACGGGCAGCGCGGACGACGCCGATGGCACGGGCCGGGCAGGTGGGCGGCACGGCAACGGCACCCCGGCCCACGCTGCCGGCACCGTCCTCGCGGGGCGGGCAGAGCACACAGACGGCACCGGCGGCACAGCAGGCGCAGCAGGACGGGGCGGCGCCCCGGCAGGTGGCCGTGGTCACCGGCGCCGGCTCCGGCATCGGGCGGGCGGTCGCCCATGCGCTGACCGCCGCCGACTGGACGGTGGTGCTGGCCGGGCGGCGCGCGGAGGCGCTGGCGGAGACCTCCCGCCTGGCGGGCCCGGTGGACCCCGACGGCCCCGCGATCATGGCAGTGCCGACCGATGTCACCCGCCCCGAGCAGGTCGACGCCCTGTTCGCCGCCGTCCACGAGCGCTTCGGACGGCTCGATCTGCTCTTCAACAACGCGGGCACCTTCGGCCGTCCCGCGCCGCTGGAGGAACTGAGTCACGACGACTGGCGCGCGGTCGTCGACGTCAACCTCACCGGCTCCTTCCTCTGCGCCCAGGCCGCGTTCCGCGCCATGAAAGCCCAGGAGCCACAGGGCGGACGGATCATCAACAACGGCTCGATCTCCGCGCACACCCCGCGCCCGCACTCCGTCGCGTACACCGCCACCAAGCACGCGATGACCGGCCTGACCAAGTCGCTCTCCCTGGACGGCCGTCCGTACGGCATCGCCTGCGGGCAGATCGACATCGGCAACGCGGCGACCGAGATGACCGGCCGGATGCAGACCGGCATTCTGCAGGCGAACGGCCAGACGGCCGTCGAGCCGGTGATGGACGCGACGGACGTCGCCCGCACGGTCGTCCACATGGCAGCGCTGCCGCTGACGGCCAATGTGCAGTTCGCGACGGTGATGGCCACCAACATGCCGTATATCGGGCGGGGTTGAGGCTGTCGCACCACGGGGCAGACGGGCCGGCGGGACGGCGGGCCGACGGGCGGGGCCTGCCGGGCGGGGCGAGGCCCTTGCCGGGACGCGAGGAGACCCTTGCCGGGCCGGGAGGACGCCCTTGCCGGGCTGGACGGCGGCGCCTGAACGGACGAGGTCGCGCCAGGGGTCGTACGGCCCGGACGTCGAATCCCCGTACGACCCCTGCCCACTTTTCCCTTCCGGTGGCACCCTAAGAGCCTGCCTTCGGGCCCCGCCGGGCTGACCGGCCGGGGTGCAAAGACAGGCGCTTCGCTCGAATCCGCACCTCTCGTCTGCCGGGCCGCCCTC
The DNA here is from genome assembly GCF_040650675.1 of Streptomyces sp. NPDC048637. NCBI lineage: Bacteria > Bacillati > Actinomycetota > Actinomycetes > Kitasatosporales > Streptomycetaceae > Streptomyces > Streptomyces sp. NPDC048637. The sequence goes on along the minus strand of NZ_JBEZHQ010000036.1, from coordinate 57,747 downwards.
GTGCGGCCCCGTCCCCCGCGGCCGCGCACGCCCCGCCGTACGCGGCCCCGCAGAAGGAGTTACGCGTGAGACGAACCGTTCGCGGCATACCGGCAGTTGACGGCATACCGGCGCCGCACCCCGCGCGCAGATCCCGGGCCGCCCTCGGCACCCTGACGGCCGCCGGTACGCTGCTCGCCCTGCTGCTCCCCACCGGCCAGGCCGGCGCCGCACCGCAGCCCGCCCACCGCACCGCCACCGCACAGACCACCCCCGGCGCCTTCTGGACCGCGGACCGGATGCGTGCCGCCGCTCCCCTGGACCTCGCCACACCCACCAAGCGGTCCGCCCCCGCCGCGGTCCCGCGCGGCGCCCCGCTCAAGGTGGCCCCCACCCTCTTCCGACTCCCCCGGGCCACCTCGCTGTTGCCCGGGTCTCTCCCCCAGGCCGGCGGACCGTGGACCGGCGGCGGCGCGGTCGTCAAGACCACCGGCCGGGTGTTCTTCACCTACCAGGGCCGCAACGCCTCCTGCTCCGGCGACGCGGTCACCAGCGGCAACAAGAGCACCGTGATCACGGCGGGGCACTGTGTGAAGCTGCAGGGCGCCTGGCACACCAACTGGGCCTTCGTCCCCGGCTACCACGACGGCCAGGCCCCGTACGGCAAGTGGCCGGCGGCCAAGACCCTCGCGACTCCCCAGTGGACGGCGAGCGAGGACATCAACTACGACGTCGGTGCCGCGGTGGTCGCCCCGCTCGACGGCAAGAAGCTCACCGATGCCGTCGGCGGCCAGGGCCTGTCCTTCAACTCCGGCTACAACAAGGCGATGTACGCCTTCGGCTTCCCCGCGGCCGCCCCGTACGACGGCAGCAAGCTCATCTACTGCAGCGGCAACACCATCAAGGACCCGCTGTTCTCCAACGACCACGGGCTGTCCTGCAACATGACCGGCGGCTCCAGCGGCGGCCCCTGGTTCACCTCGTTCGACGAGAAGACCGGCACCGGCCTGCAGTCCTCGGTGAACAGCTTCGGCTACCAGTTCCTGCCCAACACCATGTTCGGCCCGTACTTCGGCGAGGACGCCAAGAACCTCTACAACGAGGCCCAGAAGTCCTGATCCAGGCCTCCTGACGCAGGCCCAGGGGGCCGTACCGGCACGTGCGGTGCGGCCCCCGACCGCGTCAGGAGCGAGCGACCACGCAATGCGCCCACCACGCACACCACGCACACCACACTTTCACGAACACCTCTGTTCGCAGAACCTCTCCCGGCGCTACCTTTGGCGTCGCACTGGGCCGGAACTCCCGTTCCTCCCATGCCAATTCGAGACGAGGTGCACATGCGAAGGACACGTTCGTTACTCGCGATACTTGCCGCGCTGCCCGTCCTGGGGCTGAGCACACCGCAAGCCGTCGCCGCCGCCCCGCAGGCGCAGACCCGGGCCGACTGCCCGAACACGATGATCTTCGAGGTCGGGGGTCACCTCGATGGCGACGCCACGGTCTACGACCGCAGCAACGCCGCGCTCCCCGAAGGCGTTTCGTTCACCAAAATCCACTACTCGGCGTCCATCGCCCCCTACCCCGGCGACCCCAAGACGCTGGACGACTCGGTGGCCGAGGGCATCGCCAAGCTCGACGCGGCGGTGAAGAGCTTCCACGGCGAGTGCTCCGCCAGTCATGTGACCATCGCCGGCTACTCGCAGGGCGCGATCGTCGCCGGCGATGAGCTGGCCGCCCTCTCCGGGAGCGATGCCGTCCCGCACGACCAGATCAACGGCGTGCTCTACGGCGACCCCCGGCGGCCCGGTGTGGACGGCGGCCCGGGCGGTATCGAGACGAACCTGCCGACGATCCTGCCGGGCATGACCATGAAGGGACCGCGCGGCTTCGGCGACCTGACGGTCAAGGAGATCTGCAACACCAACGACGGCATCTGCCACTCCGAGAACCTGCTCACGAACCTGGTGTGCTTCGCCAACGGCGTGGTCGGCTACTTCACCGGCGACCACGGCTATGACATCAACCCGCACACCGTCTCGGGCGGCGGCGACCAGCTCAACCGCCAGACGCCGAAGATCCCGCTCTGCGGCCCCGGGCTGCCGATCCCGGGCAGGACGCCCAACGAACTGTTCAAGAGCGATCTGACAGAGGCCCGGCATCAGGTGGCCGGATACCGCACGGCGGTCACACCGCTGCTGCCCGCCGGTCTACGGGGCCAACTGGCGCACTTCCCCTGGCTCCCCGCAGCCGGCTGACCGCTCAGCCAAGGAGCCGTACCGCGAGGCGGACGAGCGGATCCTCCAACCCGCGCAGGCCCTTGAGGTCCCCCGCGACCAGGCGCGCCGTCACCAGATGCGCGGCGGCCGCGACCAGGGCCTCGCAGCCGAAGCTCCGCTCGTCCGCACCGCCCTCGTCGCCCACGGGGAAGATCTCGGCGATGGCGTCCGCGAACCATCGCTGCCATGCCATGCGGATCGCCATCGCCTCGGGCCCGGCGGCGTACACCTCGACGAGGAACAGCCGGGCAAAGGCGGACTGTTCGGTGAGGGTCTGCAGATAGAGGCGCAGCAGCCGGCGGAAGGTCTCCTCCGGGGGCACCGACCGGGTGGCCTTCGGGGAGCCGGCCGCCGGCTGCCAAGCCGTCTCCAGCAGGCCCGCCAGCTGCTTGGTGGCGGCGTCCAGAGCCTGGATGAAGCAGTCCTCCTTGGAACGGAACTGCTGGTAGAACGTCTCCCGCGACACCCCGGCGCGCCGGATGATCTCGGCGACCGAGGTCCCCACGTACCCCTTGTCCTTCATCGCCTCGGCGGTGGCCGTCAGCATGCGCAACCGCTGCGACGCCACCACCTGTTCACGGCTGAGGCGGTGCCGGCCGCTGGGCAGCGGCCCCGGCCGGTCAGCACTGCGCGGGGACTCAGCCACTCTTGCCTCCACGTATCGGATCGGGCTCACGGCGAGGGGGGATCGCCGTGGCCGGCATCTGATGGTGCCCGATGAGCAGCAGGAACTCGACATCCGCCGGGGGCGATCGCTGGTTGATTCTCCCCCCAACCGCCCACGGGGGTTCGGGTCACGAAAATCTCGTTCATCGCGGACCGTGTCGGGCAGTTCTCCGTCATGCTGCGCTGAACGGCCATACGTCCGTGGGCGTACGGCAGCTTTGCGGCTACAGCCGCGCGTCTGCCCCGGCCCGGCAATCCGCTGACGTGCCGGCGAATGGCTTGTGAAGTACTGCAGCGCGTTGACATGGACCGTGGGCTACTCGCCTACAGCAGCCCTACCAGGCCACGCATCGACGCCGTTCCCGACCGGACCACGTAAATTCCGCTTCCTGGAGGGGCTTCCTCGGATCGGGTCTTGAGGCCTTCGATGTCCACCGCCGCCGGCCACCGAGTTCCGAGTTCCGACCAACGGACACCACCCAGGTCGATGCCATCCAGGTCGGCGGTGCGCAGATCGGTTGTGGTGAAGTCATCCAGGAAGGCATTGAGTTCGTCCTCATTGAGAACTGGCAGGTCTCGGTCAAGTCCCCCTGCAATGCATCGCCGCACCTCGGTGATGCAGATGTCGACAAAGTCGTGGCTGAGGTCACGAACGCGGCTGAGGAATTGGCCGAGCACATGGACGACGGCGCGGTCGAAGTCACGGTCGAGGTCCGCGACGAGGACCAGGGCGAGGTCGTGAAGACGGTCGAGGATACGGGCCAGATCACGGGCCCGAGCGAGAGCGAGCGTGCGGTCGCGGTCGAGATCGAGATGAAGGGCGAGGTCGCGGGCGCGGGCGAGGGCGAGGTCGAGGGCGCGGGCGAGATCGGCGGCGAGGTCGCGGTCGAAAGTAAGGAGTCGGGCGAGGACGAGACCGTGGTCGAGGCTTTGGTCGAGATCGCGAGCGCGTTCAAGGAGGCGGCATGCGGCTATGACGTCGGGGTGGACACGTAGCGCTACGCGGACCTGTGGACTGACAGACAGGAAGAACCGCTCCGCGGCAGTGGAGCCCTCCCAGGCCGCCTTCGTGTCTGGCCGAATGGCTGGCAGGGGTGGGGTCGCCGGAGGAAGGATGGCGGACAAGCCGGCTTCGACGTCAAGGATGGTGCCAAGGTCACTCAGGAGAGTGTCGTGGCGTGACTGGAGAAGGATCTCACGGAGGCCGGCTTCGATGTCGAGTACGGCACCGAGGTCATCCAGGAGTGCGCGCTTGTGCTGGTCGAGCCGACGGTCCGCTTCATTGTCGTGGTGGTCGGTCATTGCTCCTCCTCCCGTTCCTTGATGTAGACGGTGACCGTACGGCGGGCTTTCTTGAGGCTCGCGCGCACCGCATCGGAAGACAGGTGCAGTTGCTGGGCTATCTCAGAGGGGGTGTAGCCACTCAGCGTCCAGGCCAGCACCTGGCGTTGCCGTGGCGGCAGGCCGCTCAGCATGCCTAGCGTGTCGTGCCGGACTTCCCATTCTGTGACTGCATCCGGGCGGGGCAACAGCGATGTGGGCTCAGGGACTTGCTCGACGGGTTCTTCTTGGACGTCGGCAATTTTGCGGACTAACGCGCGGGAGGCGACTGTATGGACCCATGCCAGCGGCTGTTTGATCTCGGACCAGCGCCGGTACGCCTTGAACATCGTGTCTTGGGCCAAGTCCGCTGCGACAGTCACCCCGGCGCCATGGTTGACCAGGAAGCCAACCAGTTTGCGGATGTTACTGCGGTAGAAGTCCGAAAACTCCTCGTCCGCCGCGATACGTGCACGGCTGCGCATGTCGAAGGCTTCGCGACGGGGGGTTGATGGGGTGGGTGGGATGTCGGCGCCACTGGCCGGATCATGGTCCCTCACGCTGCCTGATGCTTCCTTCCGGTCGGGGGACAGGTGATCTTCAAGCGGAGGCCACCCTGCTGCTCGTCGAACTCCAGCTGACCTCCGGTGGCGACAGCCTCGACGGCACTGGTGAGGTGCTCGCATCGGATTTGCTCGCGCCGTACCCGCCAGCGCAGAAGCATCCACAAGCCGAGCAAGGCAAAGGACTTGGCGACGATGATCGAGATGATGCCGACAGTGACCGTGGTCAGATCCATGTGCGTCCCCTCTTCGTATGGACGGGGGGGCCGGGGGAGGCCCGTCAAGAGATATGAGTCCGGGCAGACCGTCACTGTGAACTCCAGGAGGAAACTTTTACCCAAGATCCTGGAGCACCCGTGCTGCCCGGCACCCGCTGCGTCGTCGACCACCTCGAAGTCGGCATCTGCCTCTGCGAAGAGCAAGACCGGCGGCACCGGCCGCGGCTGCCCGGCAATGTCCGTCACCGACCCCGTAGGCGGCGGCCGGCAACGGAGCGGACTCCGAGAACACCGCCTCAAGTTCCCATGCCACCTCGCGCCGCAGGCAAGGCCGCCTGCAGTAGCGCGCCAGCGATCTTAGAAGAGCAGAAAGGACCCCCGACGCAGGTCAGGGGTCCCTTCCAAGGCAAAGTCCCAGGTGGCGGCGGACGAGTCGGCCTGTACGCCGGGTTCTGTCGCCCCCGGTCCTTGCGGGCCGGGGGGAGACGGCCATCCATCTAGGGCTGTCGTTGCCGGCAGCCTCGTGCGGTCTACCCGCGGACTCGGGCGGGCAGCCCTCGGTCGTCCGCGCAGGGGCATCAGCCGATGCCCCCTCTTGACCTTGCTCCGGGTGGGGTTTACCTAGCCCTCCGAGTCACCTCGGAGGCTGGTGGTCTCTTACACCACCGTTTCACCCTTACCGGAGACCGAAGCCTCCGGCGGTTTGCTTTCTGTGGCACTGTCCCGCGGGTCACCCCGGGTGGGCGTTACCCACCACCCTGCCCTGTGGAGCCCGGACGTTCCTCGGGAGGATCGTGAGATCCCCACGCGGCCGTCCGGCCGGCTCGTCCGCCGTGCCGACCATGCTACCCGTAGGGGGCGCCGGTCCCGGCCAGGCCCGTTCCCCCACCCTGGCCGTGCGCCCTGCGTCCTGGTCCTGCGCCCTGCGCCCTGCGCGCTGCGCGCTGCGCGCTGCGCCGGAAACGGCCTTGACCTTGTCGCAGCGGCAACGTTTCTACTGAGCGCATGAGAATCGGTGAGCTTGCAGGTCTGATCGGCATCAGCACCCGTGCCGTACGCCATTACCACCATCTCGGACTGCTGCCCGAGCCGGAACGGCGGGCCAACGGCTACCGGGACTACGGGCTGCGGGACGCGGTCGCGCTCGCGCGGGTGCGCCGGCTGACGGAGCTGGGACTCGGGCTGGACGAGGTGCGGGACGTCCTCGCCGACGACGCGGGGCGCGAGCTGCACGAGGTGCTGGACTCGCTGGACGCGGATCTGGCCCGGCAGGAGGAGGAGCTCCGGGTGCGGCGGGCCCGGCTGGCCGCCGTGCGGCGGCAGGCCGAGGAGCACGGCGGACTGCCTGCCGAGGGCCCCGTGTCGGACGAACTGGCGGCCCTCTTCGCCGAGATGGCGCGTACCTCGGCCGCACGGCCGGGTCCGGAGCCCGCCATGGCGGCGAAGGAGCGGGAGGTGCTGGCGCTGCTCGAGTCGATGGGCGGGGAGGAGGGGAACAAGCGGATGGTGGAGATGATCGGGGCGACCATGGCGCCGGGGGCGGCCGAGCGCACGTACGAGGTGTACGGGTTGCTCGATGCGCTGGTGGACGCCGGGCCGGACGATCCGCGGGTGACGGAGGCCGCGCAGGCGCTCGCCGACTGCATTCCGGACGCGGTGATCGCGGAGGTCGACAGGGAGCAGTGGGAGCGGGCGGCCGGGCCGGGCGCGGAGTCGGACGGCGGTTTCCTGGCGGCGTACTACGCGCACTTCGCGCCCGCGCAGGCGCGGGCCGTACGCCGGGCGATCCAGCTGGTCGCGGAGCGTGCGCAATGAGCCGGGGCACCGCGCTGCGCCGGCTGGCCGCCCATGAGGGGCGGTGGCTGATGAGCCTGGGCTGGTGGGTGGCCCGGCGGCGGATCGGGGTGGCGCCGGGTGAGCAGGCCCTGGGGTACGCGGGGGCGCAGGCAGCGCTCGTCTACGGGCTGGCGTTCGTGTGCGGGGTGGAGACGGTCGGGCTCGGCGTGCTGCTCGCCGGTAAAGCGGTGGTGCACGAGGTGATGCTGTTCGTCGATGTGTACACGGTGCTGACGGTGCTGGGGCTCCAGGCGGCGGCGGTCACCCGGCCGCATGTGCTGGGGACGGATGCGCTGTGGCTGCGGGACGGCGCGCGCCGGGAGATACGGATCCCGCTGGAGCGGATCGCCTCCGTGCACTACGACCTCCGGTTCACCAAGGAGCGGGACAAGAACGGCGACGTGGCCGAGCTGGCGGTCGGGGGGCAGACCTCGGTCACCGTCCAGCTGTCCGAACCGGTGGTGACCGTCCGGCTGTTGGGGCAGCGGGAGACGATCCGTACGGTGCGCTTCCACGCCGATGAGGCACGGGCGGCGGTCGCGGCCGTACGGGCGCGGCTGACGGTGCCGGGCGGGGACGGGGCCCCGGAAGCGGGCCGGGCCCCGGAAGCGGGCCGGGCCCCGGAAGCGGGCGGGACCCCGGTCAGGCAGGGGTGAAGCGGACCGGGTGGTGGCCCGGTTCGGCCTCGGTGAGGCGGACCGGGATGCGGTGGCCGAGGGGCAGCGCGGGGCCTTCCGGGGCGGTTTCGACGGTGCCGATGACGGCCGGGTCGTAGAGGTGGACGGTGCCGTGGGTGGGGTCCTTCTCCTGGATCTCGACGACCAGGGCCTCGAAGATCTCGCCGACCCGGTCGCGCAGCAGCGCCGCCTCGACGAGGTCGACGCAGGCCCGCTCCACCTGGTTGGCGCGCTGGGTGCCCAGCGCCATCTCCCGGGGCAGCGCGGGCAGCGCGGAACGGACCCACTCGGGCGGTGCGGCACCGGCCGAGGCCGCCAGGCACAGCTCGGAGGTGTAGCGGTCGGCCAGGCGCCGCAGCGGGGCGGTGGCGTGCGCGTAGGGGGCGGCGACGGCGGCGTGCAGGGCCTCGGAGGCAGGGGGCGCGGTGCCGTCGAAAACGGTGTAGCCGGCGCCACGCAGCAGGGCGGTGCACTCCTGGAGGAAGGCGGCGTGGGTGGCGCGGCGCGGGTCGAGGGTGCGGATCAGCGCCGCGTACGAGGTGTGATGGGGCCAGTCGACGCCGAGCGCGCGGGCGGTCAGCCGGAGCCGGGCGACCGAGCCGTCGGGGGCGGAGGGCAGCGTACGGAGGATGCCGGTGCCGGAGGCCAGCATCAGCTCGGCCGCGGCCATGCCGGTGAGCAGGGAGATCTGCGCGTTCCAGGCGTAGGCCGGGAGGGGAGCGCGGTATTCGAGGGTGTAGCAGCCGTCCTGCTCGACGATCTCCTGCTCGGGGACGTTCAGGGATATCGCGCCCCGGGCGTTCTCCCTCTCCTCCCGCAGCTGTCCGATCTCGCGCAGCAGGGCGAGGGGTTCCTCGGCCGTGTGGTCGTCGAGGATCCGCTGGACGCCCGCGTAGTCGAGCTTGGCGCGCGAGCGGACCAGGGCGCGGCGTACGGAGGTGCCGGTCAGGGCGCCGTCCGCGTCGAGGTCGAGCTGCCACAGGACGGCCGGGCGGTCCCGGTCGGGCAGCAGGCTGGCGGCGCCCTCGCTCAGCACGTACGGGTGCAGCGGGACCCGCTCGTCGGGGAAGTAGAGGGTATTCACACGGTGGTGGGCCTCGGCGTCCAGGGCCCCGCCGGGGGTCACGAAGGAGGCGACATCGGCGATGGCGTAGTGGACGCGGTAGCCGCCCCTGGCCTTCGATCCGGGCGGCGCCGGGCGGCGGGACAGGAACATCGCCTGGTCGAGGTCGAGGGAGCCGGGCGGGTCGAGGGTGAAGAGGGGGAGGTCGGTGGCGTCCTCCAGGGTGTGCTCGGTCGCCACGGCGCCATCGGCGGCGGGGATCCGCGGGGCGCGGGCCGCGCTCTCCGCCTCGGCCTGTGCCGTGGGCGGGAAGTGGTCCGGGATCTCCAGCCTGCCGCGCAGCTCATGCAGCGCGACCCGCAGCGGGGCCTCGGCTGCGTCGGTCACATGCATATGGAGACGGGGCATGACATCGAGCGTATGGCGGGCGGCCGCTCCCGGCGCGCCGTGCCGGGGCGCCCGGCGCGGTCTTCGCCCGGCCGCCGCAGGCTCTACGCTTTCCCGGGGCCGCACCCCGCCCGTACCGCCGTGAAGGAGAAACACCGTGCTCGTGCTGTTGCCGCCGTCCGAAGGGAAGGCCTCCGCGGAGGCCGGTGTTCCGGTGGACACCGGTGCGCTGTCGCTGCCGGGGCTGACCGCGGCGCGGGAGACGGTGCTGGACGAGCTCGTCGAGCTGTGCGCGGCGGACGAGACCAAGGCCCAGGAGGTGCTCGGGCTCAGCGAAGGCCTCAAGGGCGAGATCGCCAAGAACGCGGGGCTGCGGACGGCGGGGACCCGGCCGGCCGGGGAGATCTACACCGGGGTGCTCTACGACGCGCTCGGCCTGGCGTCGCTGGACGCGGCGGCGCGGGAGCGGGCCGAGCGGTCGCTGCTGGTGTTCTCGGGGCTGTGGGGCGCGGTACGGATCGGCGACCGGATTCCGTCGTACCGCTGCTCGATGGGGGTGAAGCTGCCGGGTCTGGGTGCGCTGGGCGCGTACTGGCGGGCGCCGATGGCCGAGGTGCTGCCGGCGGCCGCCGGGGAGGGGCTGGTGCTCGATCTGCGGTCGGCGGCGTATGCGACGGCATGTAAGCCCAAGGGCGAGCCGGCCGGGCGGACCGCGACGGTGCGGGTGCTGCAGTCGAAGATCGTGGCCGGTGTGGAGAAGCGGACGGTGGTCAGCCACTTCAACAAGGCGACGAAGGGGCGGCTGGTACGGGATCTGCTGTCGGCGGGGCTCGATCCGGACGGTCCGGCGGAGCTGGTGGCGGCGCTGCGGGAGCTGGGTTACGCGGTGGAGGCGCAGGCTCCCGCGAAGGGCGGCAAGGCGTGGGCCGTCGATGTGATCGTCACAGAGCTCTAGACGGGGGCAGCCCCCTTCTCGCGGAACCATAAGACCCCCCGTTGCAGCATGTGCAACGTTCATTGCGGAGAGTGGGCGGCCGGGCGCACTATGGGCGGCGTGACCAGCGCCGCCTCCTCCCCCGCGCCCTCCGCCCCTTCGGTCCTCGGGCTCGCCCCCGTCATCCCGGTCGCCGTGCTGCACGATGCCGCCGACGCCGTACCGCTCGCCCGTGCGCTCGTCGCGGGCGGACTGCCCGCGATCGAGGTGACCCTGCGGACGCCCGCGGCGCTGGACGCCATCCGGGCCGTCTCCGAGGAGGTCCCCGAAGCGGTGATCGGCGCGGGCACCCTGCTCACCCCCGGGCAGGTCGAGGCCGCCCTCGTGGCCGGCTCCCGCTTCCTGGTGAGCCCCGGCTGGTCGCCGCGGCTGCTGGGCGCGATGAAGGACTCCGGGGTGCCGTTCCTGCCGGGTGTCTCGACGGCCTCGGAGGTGGTGACCCTGCTGGACGAGGGCATCACCGAGATGAAGTTCTTCCCGGCGGAGGCGGCGGGTGGCACCCCCTATCTCCATTCGCTGGCCTCACCCCTCCCCCAGGCCCGCTTCTGCCCGACCGGCGGGATCGGCCTGGCGTCGGCGCCGTCCTATCTGGCGCTGCCCAACGTCGGCTGCGTCGGCGGCACCTGGATGCTGCCGGCCGACGCGCTGGCCGCGAAGGACTGGGACCGGATTCGCCAACTCGCCCAGGAGGCGGCTGCGTTGGCGGCCTGACGGATGCCGTACGGCCAAGGGCCCGGCACCTCGGTCGTCCGAGGTGCCGGGCCCTTGGCCGTACGGCGGATATGCGGCGGGCGTACGGGACGACCCGCTACCGCAGATGTGAGGTGTCGTTCAGCAGCCGCACGGAGGCGTTGCCGTCGGAGAAGTACGCGACCGCGGAGAGCGACGCCGCGGAGAGCTCCATCCGGAACAGCGACTCCGGCGGGGCGCCCAGCGCCAGCCGGACCAGCGTCTTGACCGGTGTCACATGCGTGACCAGCAGCACCGTCCGGCCCGCGTACCGGGCGAGGAGCTTGTCGCGGGCGACGGCGACCCGGCGGGCGACCGCCGCGAAGGACTCGCCGCCTCCGGTGGGCGCCACCCTGGCGGAGCCGAGCCAGGCGTCGAGGTCCTCGGGGAAGCGCTCGCGCACCTCGGCGAAGGTCAGCCCCTCCCACGCGCCGAAGTCGGTCTCGCGCAGGCCCTCCTCGATACGGACCTCCAGACCGAGCCGGGCCGCGACCGCCCCGGCGGTCTCCCGGCAGCGCCGCAGCGGGGAGCTGACGACGGCCTGGATCGTGCCCCGGGCCGCGAGCGCGGCGGCGGTCGCCTCGGCCTGACGGCGCCCGGCGGCGGACAGCTCGGGGTCACTGCCGCCACTGCCGGAGAACCGCTTCTCGGGCGTCAGCGCGGTCTCGCCGTGCCGCAGCAGGACGAAGGTCGCGGGCGGGCCGAGGTCGGGGGCGCCCCAGCCGGCCGGCGGGGCACTCGGCGCCGCGTCCGCCGCCTCCGCCGTCTCCGCGGCCTCGTCGGCGGCGCGGGCGGCGGCGCTGCGGGCGGGCGCGGCGGCGGTGGCGAGCGCCGCCCTGGAGTCGCGCGGCTCCCACTGCTTGCCGATCTTCCCGGCGTCCATCGCCTCGTTGGCGAGCCGGTCGGCGTGCTTGTTCTGCGCGCGGGGGATCCACTCGTACGTCACCCGGTCGGGCGGGAAGACCGACGCGGCCTCGGCGGCCAGCGGCTTCATGTCCGGGTGCTTGATCTTCCAGCGCCCGGACATCTGCTCGACGACGAGCTTGGAGTCCATCCGCACCCGGACGCACGCCTGCGGATCGAGGGCGCACGCCGCCCGCAGACCGGCCACCAGCCCCTTGTACTCGGCGACGTTGTTGGTCGCGGTGCCGATGAACTCGGCGGCCTCGGCCAGCGCCTCGCCGGTCTCCGGGTCGAGGACGACCGCACCGTAGCCGGCCGGCCCCGGGTTGCCCCGGGAGCCGCCGTCCGCCTCGACGATCAGCGTGCGTGCCACGGCCTACAGACCCGAGTCGGGCGTGCGGACCAGGATGCGGCTGCAGTTCTCGCAGCGCAGGACGGCGTCGGCGGCGGCCGCGCGCACGTCGTTGACCTCGGTGATGTTCAGCTCCAGCCGGCAGCCCTCGCAGCGGCGCTGGTAGAGGCGGGCCGCGCCGACGCCGCCCTCCTTGGTGCGGATCTTGTCGTAGAGCTTGAGCAGATCGGCCGGGATGTCGGCAACGGTCAGCTCGCGCTCCTTGGCGACCGTCGCGCGCTCGGCGTCGATCTCGGCATAGGCGGCGTCCCGGCGCGCGGCGGCGTCATCGACCTTGGCCTGGATGGCCTCGACCCGGGAGGTGAGCTCGGTGACCCGCTCCTGGGCGGCCTCCCGGCGCTCCATGATCTCCAGGACGACGTCCTCCAGATCGGCCTGGCGCTTGGCCAGCGAGGCCAGTTCGCGCTGGAGGCTCTCCAGGTCCTTGGGGGAGGTGACGGCACCGGAGTCCAGGCGCTTCTGGTCGCGGGCGGCGCGCTGGCGCACCTGGTCCACGTCCTGCTCGGCCTTGGTCTGCTCGCGGCTGGTGTCGCTCTCCTCGGTCTGGGCGGCGACGAGCAGGTCGCGCTGCTGGATGAGGTCGGCCTCCAGGGTCTGCAGCTCGGCCAGCTCGGGGAGGTTGTTGCCCCGGTGGGCGAGCTGGGTGAGCCTCACGTCCAGGGCCTGGACGTCGAGGAGGCGGATCTGGTCGGCGGGCGCGGCGTTCAGCGTGGGGCTCCTGTGGTGTGCGTCGGGGTGGCGAGTCGGGTGGACGCCGCGTGGGCGGTCCAGGGGTCGGTGACCGTACGGGAGACATGCGTCCGCAGTCCCCAGTCGTACCGGTCGGAGACCGCGTCGAGCTGGGCCGCGGCCTGCTCGCACCACGGCCATTCGGTGGCCCAGTGGGCGGCGTCGAGCAGCGCCAGCGGGCTCTTCTGGGTGGCCTCGGAGGCCGGGTGGTGGCGCAGGTCGGCGGTGAGGAACGCATCCACACCGGCCGCCCGTACGTCATCGAAGAGGCTGTCGCCGGAGCCGCCGGAGACGGCGAGGGTCCGGATCTCGCGCTCCGGGTCGCCGGCCGCCCGGATGCCCTGCGCGGTGGCGGGCAGCCGGTCGGCGGCGTAGGCGGCGAGGTCGGCCAGCGTCATCGGGTGCGGCAGCTCGCAGATCCGGCCCAGGCCGCGGCGGCCCGCCGGATCGCTCGGGTCCGGGACCAGGGGGCCGACGATGCGCAGGTCCAGGGCGCCGGCCAGGGCGTCGGAGACACCGGGGTCGGCGGTGTCGGCGTTGGTGTGCGCGACATGCAGGGCGATGTCGTGCTTGATGAGGGTGTGCACGACCTTGCCCTTGAAGGTCGAGGCCGCGACCGTCGTCGTACCGCGCAGATAGAGCGGATGGTGGGTGACGAGGAGGTCGGCGCCGAGCTTCACCGCCTCGTCGACGATCTCCTGGACCGGGTCGACGGCGAACAGCACACGACGGACCTCGGCGCCGGGATCTCCGCAGACCGTGCCGACGGCGTCCCACCCTTCGGCCCGCTCGGGGGGCCAGAGGGCGTCGAGCGCGGTGAGGACTTCAGACAGTACGGGCACGGGTGGAAGGTTACCTCCCAGCTATGACATGGCGTCGGGTCCTCCACCCCTGCCCCTCCACCGCCTTCCCCTTGGACGAGTAAGTCCGATGTGTTCAGTGATCGAATGTGATCATCGATCGCATGGTCGGGGCGCCGGTCTTGTCGTTGCACCAGATCGCGGCGGCCCTCGCGAGGCTGCGCTGGCAACGCGGACGGCGACGCCCCCGAAGGTCCGTCCGTCGTGCCGGAGCCATGGTCAGCATGGACCTGGTAGAGGGGGAGGCGAGGCGGGCGGTGGAGGCCCGCCACGACACCCCCCGTACTGTCCACTGGTCGACCGCCGACAGGCGCCTCACCCCTTGCGGTACTGCTGGGCCTTACCCCGGTCCCGCACGCTGATGCCGAGCGTCCGCAGGTCCTCGCGCGCCTCGTCGGCGGCACCCGTCCGGTCGTCGGCGAGCGCCCGCTGCCGCATCCGCAGCAACGTGTGGGCACGCTCGTCGAGGCCCGGCCCGTTGTCGACCCAGGTGGTGTAATCCGCCTCGTGCGGGTCGACGGTGCCGCGCCAGGGATAGCTGTGCTGCTCGAACGCGGACTGCAGACGGCCCACGAGGCCGCGGTCCACCCGGGTGCGGACGGGCTCCCGGCCGTCGGCACCGCGAAGCACCAGCTCGCGGCCGTCGGTGAACACCTCGGCGATACGGGCTCGTTCGACGTGGCAGCCGCCGGTGGCGTCGTGGACGACGACGCTGTCGGCACCCACCTCGATCACGGGATTCTCCTTGTACCAGGTGCCCGCCACGAACGCCCCGATCACAGCGCCGACGAGCGTCAGCGCCGGCACGGCCCACCCGAGCGGCAGTGCGGCCGCCAGCCGTAACGGGCCCGGCGCGCCGTCGAAGAAGCTGATCATCCAGTCGGCGAGCGGGCCCACGGCGAACGCGGCGCCGAGGCCGAGCGCGGCCCCGCCCAGGATGACGGCCCACAGCCACGCCTTGGGCAGCCGCGCAGTGACGGGGGGCTCATGCTTGACCATCGGTGTTCTCACTCTCTTGCTCCGTCCTCGCGGGCTCTCGGTCCGTCCCCGCGGGCGCCAGGTAGCGCGCGACGGTGCGGCGCAGTGCGGGGAGCGGGGAGTGGTCGGGGCGGGCACCCAGGTACGCGGCGTCCACCACGTTCTCCAGCCAGGCGGCGGCCTCGGCAGGGTCGAGCTCCGGGTCGACGGTGCCTGCCTCCATCCCGCGTGCGAGGAGTCCCGCCAGCCCGTCGCGCACCACCCGGGACGTGCGGCCGACGACGTCGAGGAGCTCGGCGTCGTGCGCGATGCGACGCAGCAGCTCGACGACCATGCCCGAGGCGCCCGGGTCCTCGGCCTCCGCGGCCAGCTCGGTCACGGCGTCGAGGACGGCGGCGAGGGGGTCGTCGGCCCCCTCGTGACGGGCGATGAGCGCCTCCGCGCGCGGGAGATCCTGCTCGAAGACCGCGCGGAAGAGGGCCTGTTTGTCGGCGAAGTAGTAGAAGACGCTGCCTGAGCTGAGCCCGGCGGCCGACGCGATCTGCGCGACCGTCGTCGACTCGAATCCCTGTACCCCGAAGAGGCGGCTGGCTGCGGCGAGGATCGCCTCTCGCCGCCGCGCGTGCAGCGTTGGGTCGGCCGTTCGTGGCATCCCGCACCCCACTCCATTAATTAACTGACTGAGCAATTAAAGAATAGCGCACGCGGCGGCCACCACGCCCCGGCGGGAGGCCCTGAAGTCCTCCGGTCCGCCTCGGGGGGCGTTTGATGGAGTGAGAGAACCCGGAGCACAACCACCCCGCCCGGCACCGGCGAACCGGACAACTAGCACCCTTATGCGTGAAGTGCGACAACTTGCAGCGTTCGGCTGGAAGTGCGAAAACTAGCTTCGGTTGCCGACTGGAGGTGACCACTCGATGACGATCTGTGCCACTGAGGACACCATGGCGCCGGCCGGCCCGCACGCCGGGCGCCTGACGATCGCCGCCGACGGCTCGTACGGCGCCCGGCTCGCCCGGCACGACGACGCCGACGGAAGCTGGTTTCCGGAGCGCTGGACGCTGAGCGGCCCCGAGCCATACGCCGTGCCGCTGCAGGGCACCCAGCCCGAGGAGCCGGACAGCGCACTGCTGCCGCTCACGGACGGACGGGTGCTGATCCTGCGCCGGGTCGCCGACCGCTTCGCCGTCTCCCTGCTCTACCCGGCGGGCCCCGGCACCGGCGAACTCCTGCTGGGCGCCGTGGCAGCCCCTCGGCTGACCCTGCTGCCGCCCACCCCCGGCGGGACCCTCGCGTACGCCCTTGCGCCCGGGGCGGACCACACCACGCTGTGGCTGGTGCACGGCGGGGCGAACGGGCCGGAGCGGGTCACCCGGATCCCGGGGCGCTGCACGGGCGGTGTGTGGCTGGACCGCTGCGGCCGACTGCTGGCGCTGGACCGGGAGTTGGACGGCCGGACCAAGACCGTGATGGTCGATCTGGAGCGGGGCGGCGAGACCGGCCTGCTGCTGCAGATCACCGAGGAGAGCAACGACCGGCTGCTGCTGGCCGATCCGGACAGCGGGCTGCTGCTCGTGCGCTCGGACGCCCCGGGGCACGACCGGCTGGGCTGGGGCGTCCTGGGCAGCAGCCTGCCGGTGCGCTTCCCGGAGTGCCTGCGGCCCACGGGCGGGACGGTCACGCCGTTCGCGGTGCAACCGGGGCAGATGCTGGCGCCGGAGAGCTGTGCAGTGGCGTTCCGGATGGCCGCGGCGAGCGGCACCTGGCTGGGCGTCTGGCGGCCCTCGGGGCGGCAGTTGCGGCAGTACCCGGCCCCGGAGGGCTGGCTGGCGGGGACCGGCCTGTGGACGGCGGCCGGCGAACTGCAGCTGCCGTACGCGACGGAGGCGGAGCCGTGCGGGGTGGCGCGGATGACGGTGCCGGGGGAAACGGTGGAGGGGGTGGGGTCGGGGCGGCCGGTGCGGCCTGTGGAACCGGTGCTGCCCATCGGGCCCATGGGGCCCATGGGGCCGGTGAGGCAGCTGGCGCGGACGCGGACCGCGGGGCAGGCGGAGCCGACATGGGCCGCGGGGTTGAGGGGGCCGCACCGGCCGGTGGAACCGGTGGAGCCGTCCGAGCCGGTGGAACCGCCACGGCCGGTGGAACCCATGGCGCCGGTGGAACCCATGGAACCCATGGCACTGGCGGAGGAGCCGCCCTCCGGGGACGGTGCCGAAAGCGGCGGGGGGATTGTCCCGGATGCAGGGGAAACCGACAACCGCTCCACAGCATCTGCACAACCTCAGGACACGGACGCGGAACCGCAGCACACCCCCGGACATCCCCAAATGTGCAGGCCAGTTCCCTTGCAAGAGGCACCTCTGGCGGCCCGGCAGACCCGGTGGAGCGTGATTTCCGGCCCCGTTAGAATTTCGGGCGGGGGCTGCGCAGCCGGTTGACCGGCCACCGGCAGTGCCGCTCGGGAGCAGCCGTGGCGGTCGTCGGGCGAGGTCCCGACGCGTACAGCTGTAAGCGAACTGACGGAGTGACCCTTTTCATGTCCGAAGCCCGAACCGACACGACCCAGGCGCGCCCTCAGGAGGCATCCGCCCAGGCCGCCGCGGCCGCAAGCTCCGGCAGGCACCGTGGCCCGGCCGCCGCGGAGGAGTCCGGCTCCACCCCTCATGGCCGGCACCG
Source organism: Streptomyces sp. NPDC048637 (assembly GCF_040650675.1). Lineage (NCBI taxonomy): Bacteria > Bacillati > Actinomycetota > Actinomycetes > Kitasatosporales > Streptomycetaceae > Streptomyces > Streptomyces sp. NPDC048637. The sequence goes on along the minus strand of NZ_JBEZHQ010000036.1, from coordinate 40,478 downwards.
CCGGGACAAGCAGACGCAGGACGCATAGCGCCGGTCCGGCGCGCCCCCACCGCCGGACCGCGCGGGAGGCCGTGGCCGCCGCACCGCTGGACGCGGCCGGCGGCCACGGCCGTTGTGCGTGGTCCGCGTCGGTTCAGCCGTGCTTGAGGCTCAGCACCTCGGCCGCCGCGAAGGTCTCGTCCGGCGGGCGCTGTGCGTAATACGGCGTCAGCAGATCATCGAGCTCCTCGAAGCTGAAGACTTCCTTCGTGGTGTCGAACTTGGCGGCGATCCGCGGGCGTTCGGCGATGGCGACCATGCCGCCGTGGACGACCAGCAGCTGGCCGTTGACCCGGGCCGCGGCCGGTGAGGCGAGATAGCCGACGAGCGGTGCGACATGGTCGGGCGCGAGCGCATCCAGCCGCCCGTCCGTGGGCTCCTGGAAGCCGCTGAAGACGTCCTCGGTCATACGGGTGCGGGCGCGTGGGCAGATCGCGTTGGCGGTCACCCCGTATTTGCCCAGTGCCAGCGCCGTGGAGGTCGTCAGGCCGACGATGCCGCCCTTGGCCGCGGCGTAGTTGGGCTGACCCGCCGAGCCCGCGAGGAACGCCTCGGAGGAGGTGTTCACGATCCGCCCGTGGACCGGGCCGCCGGCCGCCTTGGCGCGCTCGCGCCAGTGCGCCGCGGCGAAGTGGGTGGTGTTGAAGTGGCCCTTGAGATGCACGCGGATGACCGAGTCCCACTCGTCCTCGGTCATCGAGAACACCATCCGGTCGCGCAGGATGCCCGCGTTGTTGACCAGGATGTCGAGCTTTCCGTAGGTCTCGACCGCCAGCCGCACCAGCGCGCGGGCCTGTGCGTGATCGGCGACATCACCGAGGTGGGCGACGGCGGTGCCGCCCGCGGCGCGGATCTCGGCGACGACGTCCTCGGCGGGCGCCGCGGAGGCCTCGCCGGAACCGTCGCGGCCCGGCTGCCCGTAGTCGTTGACCACGACCTGTGCGCCGAGGCGGGCGAGTTCGAGGGCCTCGGCGCGGCCCAGACCGCGCCCGGCGCCGGTGACGATCGCGGTCAGGCCCTCCAGTGGCTGTGCCATTCCTGTCCTCTCCAGTGGTCGCGGCACGCGGTGCGGTGCGGTGCGCTGCGAGGGGTGAACGGTGGGCGTCAGATCTCTATGCAGGTGCGCAGCGCGGTGCCGGAGCGCATCTGGTCGAGCGCGTCATTGATCTCGGCGAGCTGGACGCGATGGGTGATCAGGCCTTCGAGGTCGATCCGGCCCGCCCGCCACAGGGCGATGGCCCGCTCGTAGGAGCGCAGCGCATCCCCGCCGCCGTACAGGGACGGCAGGATCCGCTTCTCGTCGAAGAAGAGCTCGAACATATTGACCTGGAAGGTGTCGTCCATGGCACCCGCGCCGACCACACACAGGGTGCCGCCGCGCCGGGTCATCTCGTAGGCGGTACGGGCGGTGGCGGACTTGCCGACCACCTCGAAGACATAGTCGAAGCCCTCCCCCGCGGTGATCCGGGCCTTGGCGTCGGCGAACTCCTCCGGGGCGACGGCCTCGGTCGCGCCGAAGCGCAGCGCGGCCTCCCGGCGGGCGGGCACCGGGTCGACGGCGATGATCTGGGCCGCGCCACAGGCCTTCGCGCCCTGGATGACGGAGATACCGACACCGCCGCAGCCGATCACCGCCACCGAGGAAGCGGCCGCCACCTTGGCGGTGTTGATCGCCGCGCCCAGCCCGGTGGTGACACCGCAGCCGATCAGCGCGGCGATCTCGTACGGGACGTCGTCCGGAATCGGGACCGCGCAGTGGGCGGCGACCACGACCTCCTCGGTGAAGGTGCCGGTGCCGGCGAAGCCGAAGACATCCCCGCCGGGGCGCCGGAAGTTGGGCGTGCCGGCGTTCATGAATCCGGCCAGGCAGAGATGGGTCTGGCCGCGCCGGCAGGACGGACAGCTGCCGCAGGCGGGCAGCCAGCACATCAGAACGCGGTCTCCCTGGGCGAGTCCGGTGACGCCGTCGCCGACGTCGAGGATCTCACCGGCGCCCTCGTGCCCGGGGACGAAGGGCGCGGGCTGCGGCAGCACCCCGTTCATCGCCGAGAGGTCGGAGTGGCACAGTCCGGTCGCCCGGATCCGGATCCTGACCTTGCCGGGGCCAAACCCCACCGCCTCGATGTCGTCGAGGACTTCGAGCTTGTCCTGCCCTGTCTCGTGCTGTACGGCTGCGCGCATGTCACGGCTCCTCTCGTACGGACGACACTCCAGCCCCCGCCCGGACCGGCAAGGCTGTCTATGGGATCGGCCTCAGGGTGCATCCCCCTAGCTGTGCTCCACCACGGTGTCCGCCAGCACCGGCGCCTCGTCCCGGTCGGCCGCGGTGACCGACACCTGGACCCGGCCCGGCTCGCGCCACTGCCGGATCCGCAGCGTCTCCCCGGGGAAGACCACACCGGCGAAACGGGTCGTGTACGACCGCACCCGCGCGACATCGCCGCCGAGCACCGTGTCGACGACGGCCTTGAGCGTCACCCCGTAGGTGCACAGCCCGTGCAGGATCGGCCGGTCGAAGCCGGCGAGCTTGGCGAACTCGGGGTCGGCGTGGAGCGGATTCCAGTCGCCGGAGAGGCGGTAGAGCAGCGCCTGGTCCGCGCGGATATGGCGTTCGGTGCTCAGATCGGGGGCGCGGTCGGGGAATTCGAGGCGGGCGGAGGGACCGCGGTCGCCGCCGAAGCCGCCCTCGCCGCGGACGAAGATCTGGGTGTCACAGGTCCACAGGGGTCCGTCGTCGTCGGCGACCTCGGAGCGCAGCACGATGACGGCGGCCTTGCCCTTGTCGTGGACGGCGGGCACGGATGAGGTCTGGGTGGCGCGGCCGCGTACCGGGAGGGGGCGGTGCACGGTGACGGTCTGGCCGCCGTGCAGGACCGCCGCGAGGTCGACGTCGATGCCGGGTGCGGAGAGCCCCCCGGCCAGCGCCATCCCGCCGCCCGCGACGGTGGCGAAGCTGGGCAGGACGTGCAGTGCGCTCTCCAGGGTGTAGCGCAGTTCGTCCGGGTCGGTGGCGGGGTGGGGCTTCTCCGGGGTGGCCGCACCGGCGCCGATGCCGAGGTGGTAGAGCTGGACGTCCTTGTGGTCCCAGGCGAGTTCGGTGGTCCGCGGCTCGGCGGAGGTGGCCTTGGCGGCGTCGATGGGCATGGGGCTGCTTGCTCCTTCACCACGAGGGAAGACCCCGGCCCGGCCGTCCGCACCGTCGACCGTGCCGGGGTCGTTTCTGGTCGGCGCGGCCGCGCTCCGACAGCACACAGGACACACTTCTAGAACGCGTTCTAGCCGATGGCTCTCATGTATAGCCGATCCGTCCGATACCCGGAAGCCCTCTGACGCATTGTCAGATACGGGTCCCGCGGACGGCCGAGACCCTCCCGGCCCCGGCCCCTGACATGCGCCGCGCGGCCCACGCAGACGTCGGCCTGCGCCGCACGGGCCACGCACACGTCGGCCTGCGCCGCACGACCCCATGGCCCACGCCGCGCGGGCCATGACGCGCGGACCATGACGCGCGGACCATGACGCGCAGGGCATGACGCGCGGGCCATGACGCGCAAAGCACGGGCCCACCACCTTCGTCGCCGGGATCCACCACCGTCGTCGCGCGGATCCACCACCGCCGTAGCCCCGATCCACCACCTTCGTTGCGCGGACCCTCACCTTCGTTGCGCGGACCCATGACATTTGTCAGGGGGGATCATCGACATTCGCCTCTGCCGCGGCCCGGCCACGCTCCGTAACGTCGAAGGCATGCAGACGAGAGACAGGATGGGCATGCCAGAGACGACAAGGCCCGGCAGCACGGCGGAAAGGGCGCACGGCGCCGCAGCGGTGGGATTCTCCGGGGTGACACGGAGTTATGGCGCGATGCGGGCCGTGGACGGACTGGAGCTGGAGATAGCGGCGGGCGAGACGGTGGCGCTGCTCGGGCGCAACGGCGCGGGGAAATCCACCACCCTCAACATGCTGCTGGGGCTGCTGCCGCCCAGCTCAGGGACGGTCCGGCTGTTCGGCGGTCCGCCGGAGTCGGCGGTGCGGGCGGGCCGGGTGGGCGCCATGCTGCAGGACGGCAAGGCCATTCCGCGGGTCACCGTCCGCGAACTGATCACCTTCGTCGCCGCCACCTACCCCCACCCCATGGACGTCACCGAGGCCCTGGAACTGGCCGGCCTCGAAGACTTCGGCGGGCGGCGGGTGGACCGGCTGTCCGGCGGGCAGGCCCAGCGGGTCCGCTTCGCGGTGGCGCTGGCCGGCAACCCCCAGCTGCTGGTGCTCGACGAGCCGACCGCGGCGCTGGACGTCGAGGCGCGCCGCGCCTTCTGGCGCTCGATGCGGACCTATGCCCGCCGCGGCCACACCGTCCTGTTCTCCACCCACTATCTGGAGGAGGCGGATGAGCACGCCGACCGGATCGTGGTGATCGACGGCGGCCGGGTGGTCGCCGACGGCAGCGGCGCGGCGATCAAGCGGCGGGCCGGCGGCTCGCGGGTCTCCTTCGACCTCGCGGGCGCGGCCACCGGACCGCTGTCCGGACTGCCCGGCGTGAGCGCCGTGGAGATACGCGGCGACCGCGCCCTGCTGCGGACGACGGACTCCGACGCGACGGTCATGGCGCTGACCGGGCTCGGGCTCGTCCGCGGACTGCAGGTCACCCCCGCCAGCCTGGAGGACGCGTTCCTCGCACTCACCTCCGGCGAAGCCGCCCCTGCTGCGGCGGCACTCGCCGCCGGCGCCTGGTCCGCGAAGGAGATCGTGTGATGCTCGACTACCTCCGTCTCGAAGTCCGCCGCACCCTCCGCGACCGGGGCTTTGTCCTCTTCGGTATCGGGATGCCGGTGCTGATGTATCTGCTGATGACCAACATCGGCGGGGGACCGGGCGGCGCCGACCCGGAGTGGAAGATCACTTCGATGGTCGGCATGGCCGCGTACGGCGCGCTGGGCGCGGCGATCGGCACCGGCACCGGTGTCGCCGAGGACAAGCAGCTGGGCTGGCTGCGCCAGCTGCGCATCACCCCGCTGAGCCCCCTGCGGGTGGTGGTGGGCCGCGGGCTGACCGGCTCGGTGACGGTGCTGCCGGCCCTCGCCTCCGTGCTGCTGGTGGGCGCGCTGGTCAACGGCGTGCGGATGCCGGCCTGGCAGTGGGCCGCGCTGGCCGGGCTGCTGTGGATCGGCACCGCCCCCTTCACCCTGCTCGGCCTCGGCAACGGCTACCGCCTGTCCGCGCAGTCCACCGGTGTGGTCAACACGGGCTGCATGCTGCTGCTGTCGATCATCGGCGGTCTGTGGTTCCCGGCCGAGCTGTTCCCCGGCTGGCTGCGCTCGCTGTCCTTGTGGACGCCAGGCAACCGCTTCGCCGAGCTCGGCCGGAGCGTCACCGACGGCAGCGCACCGGGCCTGGGATCAGTAGCGGTGCTGGCCTTCTGGCTGGCACTCTTCGGCGGATACGCGGTGTACGCGTACCGTCGTGCCGCACGAACAGTGTGACCGGCGATGGCGCAGACCTGGGAAGCGACAGTGCAGCACACGAAGCATCGGACCGCGGGCGAGAAGAGTCCCGGCGGCGCGGACGGCACCAAGGACTCCTGCCGGACCGGGCGGCCGGGCAAGAAGCCGGACAACGGGCCGGGCAAGTACGCCTTCCTGCCCTGGCTTCTGATGGGCATGGGCGCCATCTCCAACACCATCCAGGGCAAGAGCGGCAACCCCTGGCTGGCCGGTCTCGGGCTGCTCGCCTTCAACTCCTTCTACATCTCCGTCGTCTGGTCCTCCTTCAACCCGCGGTTGCGGCACTCCCGCCGTCCGCTGTACGCCCTGGGGATACTGACCGCCATCACCTTCGCCATCACGATCGGGTTCGGCGGCCACTGGTTCCTGTTCTTCCCGCTGCTGTCACTGGCCTCCGGCACGGTCCGTGCGCTGCGCGGCAAGAAGCTCGCCCTCTGGCTGATCGCACTCAGCGGGGCGGCCGGATTTCTGGCCGGCCGGCACGACGACGACCCGTGGGGCTCGTTCGGCATCGGGTACGGCACCTTCCTGTCCGGCATCGTGACGGCCACGGTCCTGAGCCTGTTCGACGCCATCCAGAAACTGAACGCCACCCGCCAGGAACTCGCCCGCAGCGCCGTCGAGAAGGAGCGGCTGCGCTTCTCCCGCGATCTGCACGACCTGCTGGGGCACACCCTGTCCGTGGTGGTGGTCAAGGCCGAGGCGGTCCGCCGGCTGGCGCCGCGCAATCTGGACGCGGCGCTCGCCCAGGCCGCCGATATCGAGGCGGTCGGCCGGCAGGCGCTGACCGAGATCCGCGAGGCGGTCAGCGGCTATCGCGAGGGCGGTCTGACCACCGAGCTGGACCGGGCCCGTTCCGCGCTGGAGGCGGCCGGCATCGAGCCCGTCGTACGCCAGGCCGGGCCGCCGCTGCCCCCGCAGGCCGGGGCGCTGCTGGGCTGGGTGGTCCGCGAGGGCGTCACCAACACCGTCCGGCACAGCCGCGCCACCCGCTGCGAGATCGCGGTACACGCCGACGAGGAACGGGTGCGGCTGACGATCACGGACGACGGCCGTGGTCCCGTAAGCTCCGGTACTGCCCCGGCCCCCGGCCTGGCCTGGCTCCGCGACCGGATGCCCGGCACCGGCACCGGCAGCGCCAGCGACGTGGACGGCGGCCGGGAGGCGGACGGCATACCCACTGCGGACGGCACCGGCGGTGCGGACGGCGCGGACGGCACCCGCGGCCCGGCCCCCGCGGACGGCACCGGCGGTGCGGGCAGTGCGGCGACGCCCGGCCGGTCGGGGCCGGTCGGCGGCACCGGTTTGAAGGGACTGGCCGAGCGCCTGGCCGCGGCGGGCGGGACACTGCACAGCGGCCCGGACGGCCGGCACGGCTTCCGGGTCACGGCCGAACTCCCGGCCGGCACGGACGACAGGGCGGATGCGGAGGAGCGGGCCAGGTGATCAAGGTCCTGCTGGCGGAGGACCAGGGAATGATGCGGGGCGCGCTGGCGCTGCTGCTCGACCTGGAAGCGGATATGGAGGTCGTGGCGCAGGTCGCGGCGGGCGACCGGATCGTCGCCGCCGCCCTCGACACCCGTCCCGATATCGCCCTCCTGGACATCGAACTCCCCGGACGCAGCGGCCTGGACGCCGCGGCCGATCTGCGCGAACACCTGCCGTCCTGCAAGGTGCTGATAGTGACGACCTTCGGCCGCCCCGGCTATCTGCGCCGCGCCATGGAGGCCGGAGCGTCCGGTTTCCTGGTGAAGGACGGCCCGGTGGAGGAGCTGGCGGCGGCGATCCGCCGGGTGCTGGCCGGCGAGCGGGTCATCGACCCCGGCCTCGCCGCGGCGGCACTGAGCGCCGGCCCCAATCCGCTGACCCAGCGGGAGCGCGATGTCCTCACCGCCGCCGTGGACGGCGCCACGGTCGCCGATATCGCCGGCCGGCTCCACCTCTCCCAGGCCACTGTCCGCAACTACCTCTCCGCGGCCATCGGCAAGACCGGCACCCGCAACCGCATGGAGGCGGTGCGGGCGGCGCGGCGGAACGGGTGGCTGTAGCGGGGAGAGCGCGCAGCGGACCGGCCGGGCGCCCGCGGGCCCGCCCGGCCGCAGGCGAGGCTGCCGGTGTCTGTCAGCCGTCGGCGACGTCCGCCCGTCGCTGCGGCAGTGCCACGACCATCAGCAGGACGCTGGCGAGCAGGACCACCGAGCCGACCTGGAAGGCCAGTCCATAGCCGTCCGCCAGGGCCTTCGGGCCGTGGCCCGCCTCGATCCGGGATGCGGCAAGGGTGGACAGGACCGACAGGCCCAGCGCGCCGCCCATTTGACGGGAGGTGTTCATCAGGCCGGAGACCAGGCCCTGGTCGGCGGGGTCCGCCCCGGAGGTAGCGATGGAGGCGATCGGCGTCGCGGTCAGGCCCGCGCCCAGCGCCATCAGGATGCCGGGCCCGAGGATCGTGCCGAGATAGGTGCCGTCGACGTCCATCGTGCCCTGCCAGACCATGCCGGACGCGGAGATCACCGCACCGGCGATGGCCAGCGGCTTGGCGCCCAGACGGTTCATCAGCCGGGGCGCGATCTTGGAGCCCAGGACGATGGACAGCGAGTGCGGGATGAAGGAGAGCCCGGCCTCTAGCGGCCGGTAGCCCAGCACGTTCTGCACATACAGGGACAGGAAGTACCACATGGAGAACATCGCGGCGCCGGCCAGCACCATCGCCCCGTTCGCCGAGGAGACCGAGCGCAGCCGGAAGAGCCCCAGCGGCATCAGCGGGGCCTTGGCGCGCGCCTCGACGGCGAGGAAGGCCGCCACCACGACCAGCCCGGCGGCCAGCGGCAGCAGCGCGGACCGCGACGCCCAGCCGTCCGTCTCGGTCTGCACGATCCCGTAGGCCACGAGCCCGAGCCCGGCCGTCACCAGCAGCGCGCCGGGCACATCGAGCCGCCGCCCGGCACCCTGCCGGCTCTCGGTGAGCCACAACACCGCGCCGCCCAGCACCAGCGCCCCGACCGGCACATTGATCAGCAACACCCAGCGCCACGACAGGAATTCGGTGAGCACCCCGCCCACCAGACCGCCCACCGCGCCACCGCCGGCGCCGACCGCGGTCCAGGTGGCGATGGCGCGCGTACGGGCCGGGCCGGCCGGGAACGACGTGGTCAGGATGGTGAGGGTGGCCGGCGAGAGCACGGCCGCGCCGACGCCCTGGACCGTACGGGCCGCGATCAGCTGCCAGGGCTCCTGCGCCAGTCCGCCCCCCAGGCTCGCGACCGTGAACAGCGCCAGCCCCAGGACGAAGATCCGCTTACGGCCGAAGAGGTCGGCGGCCCGGCCACCGAGCAGCATGAAGCCCGCGAAGGTGATGACGTAGGCATTGACGATCCACTGCAGACCCAGCTCGCTCAGGCCCAGGCCGGTCCGCATGGCGGGCAGCGCCACATTCACGACGGAGACGTCCAGGATGACCAGGAACTGCCCGGAGCAGACCAACAGCATCACCAGCCAGGCCGGCGGGGCCGTCCTCCGGCGCGCGGTCTCGGGCAGGGTGGCGGGGCTGGCTATCGGCGGCATGCCGACCATGTTTGCATTCGTCGCTTGCATCCTGCATCGGTATATCGGTGCATCAGCCACCTGACAGGAGACCTAGGCCGGAAGTCGCAGGGAGGCGGGGACGGTGGGCGGGGGCCTTAGGGGGCGGGGGTGGCGGGCCCCTAAGGGTCGAGGTCGCCCCCGGGGAACCAACTACCCATCGGCGGGGGCGAGTTAACGTCGGCCGGGTCCCACCGGCGGGGCCCGGCTACCGTGAGCATCAGACCGGCGGGGCCCGGTCACCGTGACCAACAAACCGGCCGGGCCCGGTCACCGTGACCAACAGACGGGCAGAGCCCGGTCACCGTGACCATCGGACCGGCAGGGCCCCGCTACCGCGACCATCAGGCCTCACCATCAGGGCCCACCCGCCGCACCGCTCGGTCTCACCCTCGGAGCCCACCCGCCGCACCGCTCGGTCTCACCGTCGGGCCCGCCCCCGCACCGCTCGGGCTCACCTGCGCAGCAGGGTCACCACCGCGGCGCCGCCCAGGCCGATGTTGTGGGCCAGGCCCACGCGGGCGCCGGGGACCTGCCGCTCGCCCGCGGTGCCGCGGAGCTGCCAGACCAGCTCGGCGGCCTGCGCCAGCCCCGTCGCGCCCAGCGGATGCCCCTTGGAGATCAGGCCGCCGGACGGATTGACCACCCAGCGGCCGCCGTAGGTCGTGGCACCGTCGGCGACCAGCTTCCCCGACGCCCCGTCCGCGCACATGCCCAACGCCTCATAAGTCAGCAGCTCATTGACCGAGAAGCAGTCGTGCAGCTCGATGACGTCCACATCCTCGATGCCGAGGCCGCCGGCCGCATACACCTGCCGGGCCGCGGCCCGGGACATCGGTTTGCCGACGGCATCGATACAGGAGCCGGAGGCAAAGCTCTCCTCGGTGTCCGTCGTCATGGCCTGCGCGACGATCTCCACCGCCCGGTCGGCCAGGCCGTGTTCCCGCACGAACCGCTCGGAGGCGAGCACCGCCGCGGCCGCGCCGTCGGAGGTCGGCGAGCACTGCAGCTTGGTCAGCGGCCGGTGGATGGTCTTGGCGGCGAGGACCTCCTCGACCGTGTAGACGTCCTGGAACTGGGCGTACGGGTTGTGCGCGGAGTGGCGGTGGTTCTTGGCGCCGACGGCGGCGAGCTGTTCGGCGGTGGTGCCGTGGCGCTCCATGTGCTCACGGGCCGCGTTGCCGAAGATCTGGGCGGTGGGCGGGGTCATCTCGAAGCCGTGGGCGGCGGCCATCACTCCGTAGTGGCGCGCCACCGGCGAGGTGCTGAAGTCGCCGCTGTCCGCGCCGCCGCCCAGCGCGCCCCGCTTCATCTTCTCGAAGCCCAGTGCCATGACACAGTCGTTGAGGCCGGATTCGACGAACTGGCGGGCCATCATCAGCGCGGTCGAGGCGGTCGCGCAGTTGTTGTTGACGTTGTAGACGGGGATGCCGGTCAGGCCCAGTTCGTAGGCGGCGCGCTGCCCGGCCGTCGAGGCCTGGTAGCAGTAGCCGACCGGCAGCTGCTCGACCGCCTCGTAGCCGATCCCGGCGTCCGCGAGCGCCTTGCCGCCCGCCTCCTTCGCCATGTCCCAGTACTGCCAGTCGCGGGTCTCGGGCTTCTCGAACCGGGTCATCCCGACGCCGACGATGTACGCCTTGCCAGCCATACGTGTCCTCCTGGAGGTGGCCGAGTCCGGGCATCAGATCAAGGGGCGCGGCTCCGGGTCGCGGGGCAGGCCGAGCAGCCGCTCCGCCACGACGTTGAGCTGCACCTGGGTGGTGCCGCCGGCGATGGTCAGACAGCGCGACATCAAGAAGCCGTGCAGCGCCCGTTCGCCGGCCCCCTCGCGCACCGCGCCGGCCGGGCCGAGCAGCTCCAGCGCCAGCTCGGCGACCTTCTGCTGGTGCGGGGTCTGCACCAGCTTGCGGATGCTCGCACCGGCCCCCGGCTCCAGCCCCGACACCTGCTGGAGCGTGGTGCGCAGCCCGATGCAGCCCAGCGCGTGCGCCTCGGCGGCCAGCGCGCCCACCCGCGCCTGCACCGATGCGTCCAGCGCGGCGGCGCGGTCCAGGAGCGCCGCCAGACCGGTGCCGAAGGTCAACTGGTCGGCCATGTGGACGCGTTCGTTGTCCAGGGTGGTGCGGGCCACCTTCCAGCCGTTGTCGACCTCGCCGACCACCGCGTCGGCCGGCAGCAGCACCTCATCGAAGTAGACCTCGTTGAAGAGCGACTCGCCGGTGATCTCCTTCAGCGGGCGGATGTCGATGCCCGGGGTCTTCATGTCGACGAGGAAGAAGGTCAGTCCCTTGTGCTTGGGCGCGTCCGGGTCGGTGCGGGCCAGCAGGATGCCGTGGCTCGCCCCCTGCGCGGCCGAGGTCCACACCTTCTGGCCGTTGATCCGCCAGCCGCCGTCCGCCGTCTTCTCGGCGCGGGTCCGCAGGGCGGCCAGGTCCGAGCCGGCCTCGGGTTCGGAGAACAGCTGGCACCAGAGCAGATCGCCGCGCAGCGACGGCAGCAGATAGCGCTCCTGCTGTTCCGCGGTGCCGTGGGCGATCAGCGAGGGGACGACCCAGGTGGCGATGCCCAGCTCACTGATCCGGACCCCGGCGGCGGCCAGCTCCTGCTGGATCGCGAGCTGTTGTACGGGGCCCGCGCCCAGCCCGTGGGGCGCGGGGAGGTGCGGCGCGGCATAGCCGGTGGGGGCCAGGGCGCGGCGTACGGCCGCGGGGTCGAGGCCGCGGACACCGTCGATGACCGTCCGGGCCCGGGCCCGGAACTCCGCTGCCCCGGCGGGGAGTTCCAGGTGCAGCGGGCGCCGGGCGCCGTCGGCGGCGTACCGGGCGGCCCGCAGCCGGTGGGTGTCGCCGCTGCCGAGCAGCTGGCGGGCGACGGCCGCCCGCCGCAGATGGAGATGGGCGTCGTGTTCCCAGGTGAAGCCGATCCCGCCGAGGATCTGGATGCAGTCCTTGGCACAGCTGACGGCGGCGTCCAGGGCGGTCGCGGTGGCCAGCGCCGCGACCAGTCCGCGGACCGCGGGCGGCTCGTCCAGTGCGCGGGCCGCGTCCCAGACCAGGGCGGCGGCCTGCTCGCAGCGTACGAGCATGTCGGCGCAGAGGTGTTTGACGGCCTGGAACTGGCCGATGGGGCGGCCGAACTGCTCGCGGACCGCGGCGTATTCGGCGGCGGTGTGCAGCGCCCAGGAGGCCGTCCCGCAGCTCTCGGCGGCCCACAGCACCCCGGCCAGGTCGCGGACCAGGTCACTGTCGACGGTGAGCCGCCGCTCCGCGGGCACCGCCACTCCCTGCGCGCGCACCTCGGCGGTCGGCCGGGTCGGGTCGGCGCTCTCCTGGACGCGTACGGCCAGCGCCCCCGCGTCGACCGCGAGCCAGACCGTCTCCCCCGCCCGTCGCCCGCCACCGCCGTCGCGCACCGCCCCGTCCGCGGCACCCTCCGCTCCCCCAGCGCCCTCCCCTTCCTCGGCGACCTCCGCTCCCCCGGTGGCCTCCGCTTCCCCGATAACCTCCGCGGCCAGCACGATCAGATCCGCGTCGGCGCCGGACAGGACCGGGGGCGCGGTGCCGTCCAGGACATAGCCGTCGGGGCTTTCGACGGCGGTGAGCGAGCCCGTGCCGAGCGCGACCGCGCCGATGCGTGCGCCGGTGGCGAGGGCCCGTACGAGGGCCGGGGCGCCGCCGCGGTGCAGGAGGGCGGCGGCGAGGGTGGTGGGCAGACAGGGACCGGGGAACGCAGCGCGGCCCAGTTCCTCCAGGGCGACGGCGAGGTCGAGCAGTTCACCGCCCCCGCCGCCGTCGGCCTCGGGGAGATGGAGCCCGAGCAGGCCCTGGGCGGCGAGCTGGTCCCAGTACGCGGGCCGTCCGGGGCGCGCGGGCGCGGTGTCGAGCAGCTTGCGCACCGCTTCGGGCGGCATGGCCCGCGCGGCCCAGCCGCCCGCCGCCTCGGCCAGGTCACGTTGCTCTTGCGTGATTCCGATGCCCATGCGGGGCAGACTAGAACACGTTTCATTCTGACGGAAGGTCAGTTGCGGGTTCGGTCCGGGCACCTCTCCGGCACCCCGGGCACCCCGGACGCGCCACCGCGTGGCGGCCCGCCCGCGCCGGTCCCGAAGCGGTCAGGAACCGGGAAGGATTCCCCGGGGAACGCTTCGGATGCGCACAGGAAACGGTCCGGTGAATTCCGTCGCGGACGCCATTCCCTTCCCCTTCCTGCCCCACCGGCTCCCCCGCCCCCGAATTCACCGCTTTCGGGCAGCACGGAAACCGCTGACGAGAAAACGACGGGAACAGTCGGGGAACGGGCCGGAACCCGGCAGGAACCGACAGGAACAGCCGGGCTGCCCGACTCGCGAAATGCGAACCGCCGTTCCGATAACCGAATACCCCACACCGGGACACCCGCACGTCACCCGCGCCGCCCCGTACGGCACGATGAGCCCCTGACCGCACCACAGGAGGAAGCCCATGTCCGCTCCCACGGCTACGACCGCTCCGCAGCCGGAGATACTCGCCGCTTTCGAGGCGGCGAAGGGCTTCATGCCCGTGGACGAGGGCCTCGCCCTGTACGCGGCGGCGGCCGAGGCGGCGACGCTCGGGCTGCCGCTGGTGGAGGTCGGCACCTACTGCGGCCGCTCCACGATCCTGCTCGCCGACGCCGCGCGCACCGCCGGGGTCATCGCCGTCACCGTCGACCACCACCGGGGCAGCGAGGAACAGCAGCCCGGCTGGGAGTACCACGACCCGACCGTCGTGGACCCCGAGGTCGGCCGGATGGACACACTGCCCACCTTCCGCCGCACGCTGCACGCCGCGGGCCTGGAGGACCAGGTGATCGCCCTGGTCGGCCGGTCGCCGCAGGCCGCGGCCGTCTGGCAGGCGCCGGTGGGCCTGGTCTTCATCGACGGCGGGCACACCGACGAGCACACCACCGCCGACTACGAGGGCTGGGCGCCGCACCTCGCGCCCGGCGGGCTGCTGGTCATCCACGATGTCTTCGCGGACCCGGCGGACGGCGGCCAGGCCCCGTACCGCATCTACCGCAGGGCCCTGGAGTCCGGCGCCTTCACCGAGATCTCGGCCCACCGGTCGCTGCACGTACTGCGGCGCACCGGGACGGGCATCTGAGCGGGCTACGATCGCGGACGTGTCGAACGGCAGTTCTCTCCCCCCGCACCGCCGCCTGCGCGGCACCCTCCTCGTCGTGCTGGCCGCCGTGGTGGCCGCCGGCCTGGGCGGCTGGCTGGCCTGGCACTCGTCGGGCGGCGACGGCGGGCCAAGAGCCGGGGGGCCCGCACCGGGCGACCCGGCGGAAAGCGCGTCCGCGGGCGCGACCGGACCCGGCGGCAGCCACGCCCCGGGCGGCAAGGGCACCAAGGACCACGGCCCGCGCGACGGCCTCAAGGGCAAGGTCGTGGTGATCGACCCCGGCCACAATCCGCACAACCGCGACCACGGCCGGGAGATCGCCCGGCAGGTGGACGTCGGCAACGGCCGCAAGGAGTGCGACACCACCGGCACCTCCACCAACGACGGTTACGCCGAGGCGTCGTTCACCCTGGACGTCGCCCGCCGCGCCCGCACCCTCCTCCAGGACCAGGGCGCCAAGGTCGTCCTCACCCAGGACGGCGACCGCCCCTACGGGCCGTGTGTGGACGAGCGCGCGGAGATCGGGAACAAGGCGCACGCCGATGCCGCACTGTCCCTGCACGCCGATGGTTCGGGCACCGGCAACCGCGGCTTCCATGTCATCCTGCCCGCGCGCGTCACGGCCGGACCGGCCGACACCGCCGCGATCGTCGGACCCTCGCGGCAGTTGGGCGAGCGGCTGGCCGGCCGGTTCCGCACGGTCACCGGAAGCGCGGTCTCCAATTACATCGGCGACGGCACCGGGCTCGACAAGCGCTCCGATCTCGGCGGCCTCAACCTCTCGACGGTGCCGAAGGTGTTCATCGAGTGCGGCAATATGCGCGATCCGAAGGACGCCGCGCAATTGACCGACGCCCACTGGCGGCAAAAGGCGGCCCGCGGGATCACCGAGGGCATTACGGACTTCTTGACACGCTGACCGGACCGCCGGACCGGCTCCGGAACCCACCGGTTACCGGATCCGTGACGACGTACCGATAGTGCGCGGAAACGAACAGGACGGGCCGCCGGATTCGGCGATAGGTTCCCCTTTACGATGGGTGGCCACCGCCGTGCCTCGCACTGCGCGCACCGCGACAGCGACGACCGGACCCACGAAACCGACAAAGGACCCTTACGTGAACATCCGCTCCCTCACTCGAGGCGACGGCGTGGTGATCGGAGCAGCGGTGTTGCTGTTCATCGCCTCGTTCCTCGACGCCACCGGCGGCCCGGACTGCTCCGGACCGCTCGCCAAGTACTGCCAGGCCCAGGACTACAGCAGCGTCAACGCCTGGAGCTCGGTGGCCGTCCTGATGAACGTGTACCTGGCCGGGGTGATCGGCGCGGCGATCATCGTCGTCAGCCGTGCGCTGCCGCAGCCGCGCAAGGTCGCCGGTCTCGACCTGGGTCAGTTCGGCGTCGCCTTCACCGTCTTCGCGGCATGGGCGGCATTCTGGACCCTCATCCAGACCGGCAGCGCCGGCGCCGGCCTGATCATCGGCCTGATCGCCGCCCTGATCCTGGCCGGTGGCGCCATCGCCACGCCGCTCGTCCCGCCCCTCAAGGTCGCCCTGATCGGCGCCCCGAAGCCGCAGGCCGCCGCCCCCTACGGAGCCGGCCCCAACCCGGGCTACGGCTACCCCGGCGCACAGCAGCAGGCAAGCCAGGGCTACGGCTACCCGGGCGGCCAGCAGCAGCCCCACCCCGGCCAGCCCCACGGTCAGCAGGCTCCGGTGGACGCCACGTCCGGCGGGCCGGCGGGAGCCACCCCGGCGGCCGGCGGCCCGGCGGACTTCGCACCGTTCTGGTTCGCGGTGCCCGTCGCGCGCCCGCTGTACGGCGAGGACGGCACCCCGGCGCCGATCGCCGAACTCGCGCCCGGCACCTGGTACCTGGCGGTGGAGCAGCGCGGCCAGGCCCTGATCGCGCAGACCCAGGACGGCCGGCGCGGCGTCCTGCAGGACACCACCGGTATCCAGCGCGGCTGACACCGGACACACAGCGGTCCTTTCACGGCCCCTCGCCCCTGTGGGCGGGGGGCCGTTGCGCTGCCGGCGGCCCGGCCGTACAGTTCGCGGACACCCCTCTGATCTGACGTATCGTCAGGAATCAACAAGGGTCACCGTCCGCCGGAGAGGGGCCATCGGTATGCGACTCGGTCTGGCACTGGGCTACTGGGGCCGCGGCCCGGACCCCCGGCACCTCGAACTCGCCCGCGCGGCCGAGCGGCTGGGCTACGACTCGGTATGGACCGCCGAGGCCTGGGGGTCGGACGCCTTCACCGCACTCACCTGGATCGCCGCCCACACCTCCCGTATCAAACTGGGCACCGGGATCGCACAGATGGCGGCCCGCACCCCCACCGCCACCGCGATGCATGCGCTCACCCTCGACCATCTCTCCGGTGGCCGGGTCCTGCTGGGCCTGGGGCTGTCCGGACCGCAGGTCGTCGAGGGGTGGTACGGACGGCCGTTCCCCAAGAGCCCGCTGACCGCCACCCGCGAATATGTGGACGTGATCCGCCAAGTGCTGCGCAGGGAAGGCCCGGTGGAGGCCGACGGGGTCTTCCACCCGCACCCCTACCGCGGCCCGGACGGCACCGGCCTCGGCAAGCCGCTCAAGCCCATCACCCACCCGCTGCGCGCCGGACTCCCCCTCCTGCTGGGTGCGGAAGGGCCCAAGAACATCGCCCAGACGACCCGGATCGCCGACGGCTGGCTGCCGCTGTACTGGTCGCCGCAGCGCACCGACGTCTACCGGGCGTCGCTGTCGGGGGCCCCGGAGGGCTTTCTCATCGCCCCCATGGCCCGCGCCGTGGTCTGTGACGATGTCGCCGAGGGGCTGCTTCCGGTCAAGGCGATGCTCGGCTTCTACATCGGCGGGATGGGGCACGCGGCCAAGAACTTCCATGCCGATCTGATGGCCCGGATGGGCTTCGAGGAGGAGGCCCGCCGCGTGCAGCAGCTCTTCCTCGAAGGCTGCCGCGAGGAGGCGGTGCGCGCCGTACCGGACGCCTTCGCCGATGAGATCTCGCTGGTCGGCCCGCGTGAACGGATCGCGGAGCGCCTGGAGTTGTGGCGCACCGGCCCGGTCACCGACCTGCTGGTCACCGCGCCCGACCCGGACACGCTACGGGTGCTGGCCGAGCTCAACTCCTGACGGCCGGCGACGCCTCACTGGAACGACGCCCACTCCAGCCACCGGTCGAGCAGGGCGCCCTCGCCCAGCACCTCGACCCGGTCGCTGTCGGCGGGCAGCCTGCGGTAGAGCACGGCGAGGAGGTCGGTGAGCGGGCCACGCAGAGCGACCGTTGCCTTCTCGTGGGCGCGGCGGTGGACGAGCCGGTCGCCGCTGAGGTCGAGGAGCCACTCGGCGTTCAGCTCGGGAGGGGTGTCGGTGGCGTGGAGGTGGAGGGTGCGGCCGGGGCCGAAGAGCTGAGCCGCGTGCTCCGCACGGTGTGCCGTGATCAGCGGCAGGGCGCACAACTGCAGCCACTCTTCCAGGCAGTCGGCGGCGACCTCGGGCGGGACGTCGAAGGCGGCGCCCGCGGTGAGCGCGGCATCGGCACGGTGGATCACGGTCTCATGGGTCATCCGGCGGGCCCAGAAACCCGTCCGCTGCACCGGCGACCAGGTCCATACCTCGGTGTCGGGGCCGGCCTCGCGCAGCGCCGCCACGGCCTGGTCGACGCCGGCCGCGAGCCAGGCGTCCAGCGCTGCCGCGTCGTCGCCCTTGGGCCCGTCCCCTTCGGGGACGTCCGCATCGTCGACGTTCTCGGTGGCCCGGGTGGCGACGAGGGTGCCGACCCAGCGGTGGGCGCCGCCCACGTGCCGCGCGAGGTCGGCCAGCGTCCAGTCCGGGCAGGTGGGCACGGTCGCGGACAGATCGGCGTCGCGCACTGTCTCCCGGAACTTCGTGGTCTCTTCCAGGAGTTGGGTGCAGTAGGCGTCGTGACTGAGTGAGCCGTGGAGTGTCATGCGGCGCACAGTAGCGGGCGGTTCCCGGCCCGGCCTCCCCTTTTCGTGCGGAGCCGGGCCCCCTGCCGGCCGCTTCCCGGGGGCCCGTACGGACGGTCCCTACAGGACGGTCCGCACGGGGACGACCCGTACGCGGCCGGTCCATACGGGACGACCCTACGGGCCACCGGGCCCGGCGGCAGCCCGTACGGGCCCCGGGCCTACCGGCAGCAGTCCGGATCGAGTCCGGTCGGCAGCTGCTCGCCGCTGAAGACGGTGGTGGTGGCCTCGTCGCCGCCCAGGGCGGCCACCGCGAGCAGCAGCGAACCGGCCGTCCAGGAGGTGAGTTCGCGGGGCCAGATCGCGTCGTCGTCGAAGACATAGCCGGTCCAGTACATGCCGTCCTCGGCGCGGAGGTGCTGCATCCACTTGAGGATCTGTACGGCCCGCTCGGACTCCCCCATCGCCCACAGGGCGAGCGCCAGTTCCGCGCTCTCGCCGCCGGTGACCCAGGGGTTGGGCAGCACACAGCGCACGCCCAGGCCGGGCACGACGAACTGCTCCCAGTCCGCGTCGATGCGCTCGCGGGCCTGGGCGCCGCGGACCGCGCCGCCGAGGATCGGGTAGTACCAGTCCATGGAGTAGCGGGACTTGTCCAGGAACCGCTCGGGGTGGCTGCGTATCGCATGGCCGAGGCGGCCGACGGCCAGCTCCCAGTCGGGCTGCGGCTCCTCGCGCTGTTCGGCGAGCGCGAGCGCGCAGCGCAGCGCCTGGTAGATGGAGGACGAGCCGGTCAGCAGCGCGTCGTTGACGGGCGTGCCGTCGTCCTCGCGCTTCCAGCCGATCTCGCCGCCGGGCTGCTGGAGCTCCAGGACGAACTCGATCGCGGCATGGACCGCGGGCCACATGCGGTCGAGGAAGGTCTCGTCGCCGGTGGACAGGTAGTGGTGCCAGACGCCGACCGCGAGGTACGCGCAGAAGTTGGTCTCCCGGCCGCGGTCGGTGGGGGCCTCGGCGTCGCCGTCGGCGTAGGCCGCGTACCAGGACCCGTCCGGGTTCTGGTGCCGTGCCAGCCAGTCGTACGCGGCCTCGGCGTGCTCGTGTTCGCCGGCCGCGTCCAGGGCCATGGCGGCCTCGGTGTGGTCCCACGGATCGAGGTGGTGGCCCCGGAACCAGGGGATCGCGCCGTCCGGCCGCTGGGCCGCCAGGATGCCGGCCACCGTGCGGGCGGCCTGCTCGGCGGTGAGCACCCCCGGCAGGACGAGCCGTTCGGTACGCCCGGGACTTGTCACTTGGCAGCCCCGGCGGAGGGCTTGGCGGAGGCCTTGGAGGCGGACTTCGCAGGGGCCTTGGGCGCGGCCTTGGAGGCGGCCTTGGCGGGCGCCTCGGAGACTGCCTTGGCGGGCGCCGCACCGGACTTGGCGGGCGCCTTGGCACCGGACCTGGCACCGGACCTGGTGCCCGGCGCGGACTTCCGGGCCTTCGCGGCGGACTGGGCAGCCGGCTCGGCGGCCCGGGTGGCGGAGGCGTCGGCGGGCTCACCCGCCTCCGTGGCGGCCGGTTCGGCGGCGGCCTCCTGGGGCAGCTGCGGCTTGGTGGCGTAGACGACGAAGCTCTTGCCGATGACGGGGTTCAGTGCCCGCTCGGCGAGCCGCGTGGCCAGCGGCTTCTTCATGATGTCCCAGACCAGCAGCTTGTGGTACGCCTGCACCGGCAGCGCCTTGTCGTTGTCCACCCCGAAGGCGCACTTGAGCCACCAGTAGGGGCTGTGCAGCCCGTGCGCGTGGTGCGTGCCGTACGGCTCCAGACCGGCCTCCCGTATCTTGCCCAGCAGTTCGTCGCCGCGGTAGATACGGATATGGCCGCCCTCGACCTCGTGGTAGGCGTCGCTGAGTGCCCAGCAGACCTTCTCGGGGCCGTAGCGGGGGACGGTGACGGCGATCCGGCCGCCGGGGCGCAGCACCCGGACCATCTCGGCGAGCACGCCCTTGTCGTCCGGGATGTGCTCCATCACCTCGGAGATGATCACGACATCGAAGCTGTCGTCGGGGAACGGCAGGTTCAGCGCATCGCCTTCCATGGCGGTGGCGGAGGCGCCCGCCGGGGCCTCACCCGCCTCCTCCATCGCGGCGAACCACTTGGCGACCTCGCGGATCTCCTCGCCGTTCTGATCGAGGGCGACGACCTGCGCGCCGCGCCGGTAACACTCGAAGGCATGCCGGCCGGCGCCGCACCCCAGGTCGAGCACACGGTCGCCCGGGGCGAGCGGGAAGCGGGAAAAGTCGACGGTCAGCACGGCGTTCTGCTTTCGTCCGGCGGTTGGTGGCGGTGGGGGCTGCGGAAAGAGGTACGGGCCGGTCGGGCCACTAGGCGTGGCCGGCGGCGCTCGGCGCGGGCGCGCTGGGGGCGGCCCCTCCGGACGCCGCCCGGGGGAGGGCGCGGGCGCCGGACCGGCCTCTCTGGAGGGCGATGGCCTCGCGGTAGCGCTCGGCGGTGCCGAGGGCGGCCTGACGCCAGGTGAAGCGGGCCAGCACCCGCTCCCGGCCGGCCGCGCCGAGCCGGCGCCGCAACGCCTCGTCGCCCAGGAGGCGGAGCAGCCCGCCGGCCAGCGCACCGGCGTCACCCGGGGGCACCGCGAGACAGGTCTCGCCGTCCGGGCCGGCGACCTCGGGGATGGCACCGCCGGTGGTGGCCAGCAGGGGCGTGCCGGTGGCCATCGCCTCGGCGGCGGGCAGCGAGAAGCCCTCGTAGAGGGAGGGGACGCAGGCGATCTGGGCACTGCGCACCAGGTCGACGAGTTCGGGGTCGCTGATGCCCTTGACGAACTCGATGGCGCCGGACAGTCCGAGCCGCTCGATGGCGGCGGCGACCGGCCCGTCGTCGGCGCGCCTGCCGACGACCACCAGATGCGCGTCGGGGTTCTCGGTGCGCACCTTGGCGAGCGCCTCGACGAGGTGGATCAGTCCCTTGAGAGGGACATCCGCGCTGGAGGTGGTGACGATCCGGCCCGGCACCTCGGGCACCGAGGCATCTGGCGAGAACAGGTCGGTGTCAGCGCCGATATGCACCACATGGATCCGGCCGGCGGACACCCCGAGGTCGTCGACGATCTCCTGGCGGGAGGAGCCGGAGACGGTCAGCACGGACGGCAGCCGCCGGGCCACGCGCTTCTGCATCCGGGTGAAGCCGTACCAGCGGCGGACGGAGGCGCGGCGCTTCCAGCCGTCGGCGGCTTCCAGGTCGAGCCGCCGGTCGACGGTGATGGGGTGGTGGATGGTGGTGACCAGCGGGGCACCGAGCGCGCCGGGGCCGCCGAGCAGGCCGTAGCCGAGGGTCTGGTTGTCGTGGACGACGTCGAACTGGCCGCGGCGGGCGGCGAGATGGCGCCGGGCCCGCAGCGAGAAGGTCAGCGGCTCGGGGAAGCCGCCGGTCCACATCGTGCCGACCTCAAGGGCGTCGATCCAGTCGCGGTACTCGCCGCGCTTCGGCGTACGGAACGGGTCCGGCTGGCGGTAGAGGTCCAGGCTGGGCAGCTCGGTCAGGGTCACCCCGTCGTCGACGACCGGGTAGGGCTGGGCGCCGATGACCTCGACGGAGTGGCCGAGGCGGGCGAGTTCGCGCGAGAGGTGGCGTACATAGACGCCCTGTCCGCCGCAGAACGGGTTCCCCTTATACGTGAGCATCGCGATCCGCAGGGGACGCTCGCCGTTCGTCGGGGCGGAGGCCGGGGAGGCCTCTGCGGGGCGAGGCGCGGCTGCCTGGACGGCCTCTGCGGTCACGCTCGGCCCCCTTCTCACTGGACTTTCGCCGGAGCGTAACCGCTGGCGGTAATCTAGAACAAGTTTCAGAACTGATTGGCTACTGATCAGTTCAGCGAGCTTCGAATCTACCGGCCGAGAACGAGGCGAAAAGAGCCGCACCAGGTGATTCGCGCCACCACCCGCCCCCCTGCCATGCTGTGCCGAGCACACCACCGGCACTCGCCGCATCGCGGACGGAATGCCACGGAATGGGAAATATGACTACGGAATCCAAGGCGGCCAGACCGACCCTTCCCGCGAGTCCTCCCCTGACCGAGCGTCAGGAGGCCCGGCGCCGCCGCATCCTGCACACCAGCGCCAAGCTGGCGTCCCGTGGTGGCTTCGACGCCGTGCAGATGCGCGAGGTCGCCGAGTCCTCGGGCGTCGCGCTCGGCACCCTCTACCGCTACTTCCCCTCCAAGGTGCATCTGCTGGTCGCCACCATGCAGGACCAGCTCCAGCACATGCACGAGACGCTGCGCAAGCGCCCGCCGTCGGAGCAGGACCCGGGCGCGCGGGTCGCCCAGACCCTGATGCGGGCGTTCCGTGCGCTGCAGCGCGAACCGCATCTCGCGGATGCAATGGTGCGCGCGCTGACCTTCGCGGACCGCTCCGTCAGCCCCGAGGTGGACACCGTCTCCCGGCTGACCACCGCGATCATCCTCGACGCGATGGGGCTGGACGGCCCCGCCACCCCCGAACAGCTCTCCGCGGTCCGGGTCATCGAGCACACCTGGCACTCGGCCCTGATCACCTGGCTGTCGGGCCGGGCCTCGATCGCCCAGGTGAAGATAGACATCGAGACGGTGTGCCGGCTGATCGACCTCACCTCGCCGGACAGCGGGCGTTAACTCCGCCACCGCCACGGGTAGTTGGCCCCGCAAGGGGCCCACCGACCCCCTACGGGACACCGCCCCACACCCCCTACGGGCTCCCGCCACGGGGCACCCGCCCCGCAGCCCGCCCCGCACCCCGGGCCGCCACGCCGCCGGCGGTGCGGGCCGTCGCTCACTCCTCCGGCGGGAAGACCGCCTCGCCGCTGCCGGACACGGTGAGGGTGATCGCCTCCACGGGGCACCCCTCGGCCGCCGCCAGGAGGCTCTCGGCGGCGTCCGCCTCCGGCGCCACCGGGTGCGACTGCCGGGCCGCGTCGAGCCGGAAGCCGTCCGGCGCCGCGGCGGCGCACATCCCCGACCCGATGCAGACACTCCGGTCCACCACCACCTGCCAGCGGTCCCCCATCAGGCACCCGCCGGCAGATGGATCATCTTGTGCTCCAGATATTCACCGAAGCCCTCGGGCCCGAACTCCCGCCCGATGCCGGAGTTCTTGTAGCCGCCGAACGGGCCGAGCATGTCGATACTGAAGGTGTTCACCGAGTACGTACCGGTGCGCACCTGCCGGGCGATCTCGATGCCGTGGTCGACATCGGCCGTCCACACCGAGCCGGAGAGCCCGTAGTCGGAGTCGTTGGCGATCCGTACCGCCGCCGCCTCGTCGTCGTACGGCAGCAGACAGATGACCGGGCCGAAGATCTCCTCACGGGCGATCCGCATGGAGTTGTCGACCCCGCCGAAGAGGGTCGGCTCGACATACCAGCCCGTGGCCTGCCCCTTGGGTCGGCCGCCGCCGGTCAGCACCTTGGCGCCTTCCTTCTGCCCGAGCGCGATGTAGTCCAGCGAGCGCTGCTGCTGACGGCGGGCGACCAGCGGGCCGACCTCGGTGGCCGGATCCAGCGGGTCGCCGACGGTGAGCGCCGAGGCCGCCGCGGTGAACCGCTCGGCGATCTCGTCATAGCGGCTGCGCGGGGCGAGGATCCGCGTCTGCGCCACACAGGCCTGGCCGTTGATCATCCAGGCGAACGGCACGATGCCGGCCACCGCCGCGTCCAGATCCGCGTCCGGCAGGATCACCGCCGCGGATTTGCCGCCGAGCTCCAGCGTGACCCGGCTGAGATTGCGGGCCGCGACCTCCATGACCCGCTTGCCCGCCGCCACCGAGCCGGTGAACGACACCTGGTCCACGCCCGGGTGCCCGACCAGGTACTCGCTCACCTCGCGGTCCGCCGGCAGGATCGACAGCACCCCGGCCGGCAGCCCGGCCTCCGTCACGATCTCCGCGAGCAGGTACGCGTCCAGCGGGGTCTCCGGTGACACCTTCAGCACCACCGAGCAGCCGGCCAGCAGCGCCGGCGCGAGCTTGGCGGCGGCGGTGAACTGCGGGACGTTCCACGGCACCACGGCCGCGACCACTCCGGCCGGCTCCCGCCGCACCAGCAGCGGCCCCAGCACCCCGCTCCGCCGCTCCTCGAACGGGAAGTCGCGGGCCACCGTGAGCGCCGCGTCCCACACCAGCATCGCGGCCAGCGACTGCACCATGACACCGGAGGTGAACGGGGTGCCGTTCTCCGCGCTGATGACCCTGGCGATCTCCTCGCTGCGGGCCGCGAAGGCGTCCTTGATACGGGTCACCACCGCGATCCGGTCCGCCAGCGGGGTGTTCGCCCACACCCCGGACGCGAAGGACGCACGGGCCGCTGCCACCGCACGGTCGACATCGGCCCGCGAGGCGTGCGGCACCCGGCCGATGACCTGTTCGGTGTGGGGCGAGACGACCTCGATCGTGTCCCGGCCGGCCGGATCGGCCCACTCACCGCCTATGTAGAGCTTTCCGTGCTCGACGAGGTCGCTCATCGCTGCCGCCTCCTGCGGGTTGGCCGCCTGTCCGGCGATCCCTGCCGGTTCCCTGTCCTTGCCGAGGTGCATCGGACGCGCTTGCCGGCGGCGCATCCGACCCAAATCCTCGGCCTGCGCGTTCGCCGGCTCACCGCATCACGAACTGATACCAGTTCTAGTTCGAGGAGTCCACGGCACCGGCCGAATCCCAACTCACCCCAGCAGGAGGGGCATTTCAGGCCGCATTGAAACGAGTTCTAGTTATAGTGAGGCCGGGTACCGGGTGTAGGCCACACCGAGAGGGGACCGGGATGACCACGCAGGTGACCGACCACAAGGGCGGGGTGTGGAGCATCGCCGTTCCCATCCCGGACAACCCGCTCGGCCACACCCTCGTCCACCTCCTGGAGACCGACCGCGGGCCGGTGCTCATCGACACCGGCTGGGACGACCCGGACTCCTGGGACACCCTCGTCGCCGGCGTCACCGCCTGCGGGTTCGACCTCACCGATCTCCACGGCGTCCTGATCACCCACCACCACCCCGACCACCACGGTCTGTCCGCCAAGGTCCGGGAGGCCTCCGGCGCCTGGATCGCGATGCACGCCGCCGACACCGCGGTGGTCCGCCGCACACGCGCGGCCGAACCCGGCCAGTGGCTCGACTACCTGCTCACCAAGCTCGCGGCCGCGGGCGCACCGGACGACCATCTGGCGCCCCTGCGCACGGCACGCGCCACCGGAGGCGGCCGGAAACTGCCCGGCCGGCGGGCCGCACTGCCGGACCGCGGCATCGAACCCGGCGCGCTGCTCGACCTGCCGGGGCGCCGGGTGCGCGCCATCTGGACGCCCGGTCACACCCCCGGGCATGTGTGCCTCCACCTGGAGGAGGAACATCCCTCGGCGCGGGCCCCCGGCTTCGGCCGGCTGTTCTCCGGCGACCACCTCCTGCCCGGCATCACCCCGCACATCGGCCGGTACCAGGCCCCGGACGACGAGGGAGGTCCTCCCGGCCCGCACGACATGGCGAGCTTGCAGGAGGGCACCGACCCGCTGGGCGACTACCTCGACTCCCTCGAACGCGTCGGCCGGCTCGCCCCCGCCGAGGTACTGCCCGCGCACCAGCACGCCTTCGCCGACGCCGGCGGCCGGGTGCGCGAGCTGATCACCCACCACGAGGAGCGGCTGGCCCGGCTGCGAACCCTGCTCCAGGAACCGCGCACCGTCTGGCAGCTCGCCGTGGCCATGGAGTGGAACCGCCCCTGGGAGCAGATCCCGTACGGCTCCCGCAACATCGCTGTCTCGGAGGCCGAGGCCCATCTGCGCCGTCTGGTGAAGCTGGGGCATGCGGAGCGGGTGCCGGGCTCCGATCCGGTGAGGTACCAGGCGGTGGGGTAGCGGTCGTCTCGTCCTCGCGTTCTGTGGCGAATTCCGCGGCGATGCGGGGTGGGAGGGGGAGGGGGAGGGGGGACGAGCGGGCTGGTTGACGTGTACCCGGCGCCCGGCCGGTTCGGCGCATGGCCGGTTCGGCGCCCAGCCTCCGTGCGCTCGGCCCGTGACTGGCTCGCGCCCGGCTCCGTTCGCCCGGATCCGTTCGCCCGGCCCGTGACTGGCTCGCGCCCGGCCTGCGTGCCCGGCTTGTGCCCGGATCCCGTCCGCCCAGCTCGTGCGCGGCTCCGCCCGGCTCGCGTCTGGTTCGGTCGGCTCGTACGTGCGAGCGAGCGCCCGCCGGGTGCCGGTTAAGGTGTGCGGGACAACTTCATCCGTACCCGATCGGGGGAAGCCGGTGGAAATCCGGCGCTGACCCGCAACCGTGAGGACGGCCCGTCCGTACCGCGCCGGCTGACCCGGCAGGGACGGCCGTACGAGCCGGAGCACCCGAGAGGGCACGACCAAGGCTCCCGCCACCGGAACCGTCCGCCACACGGACGGCCGGTGCGCGGCACCGTCGAGGTATACGGAGCTGAGCCCGGTGCCACCGCGTCCGCGATCCAAGGGGATCGGCGCGCGGGTGGCCGGCCGAGCGTGGCTGCGTACATCGCCACGACCCGACCCGAGAGGCACCGACCCGATGGCCCCCATGGCTTCCATGGCTCACCAGGCCCCCCTGACGCACCCCGTCGCCCTCCTGGCGCGCCGCGCCGCCACGGCGCTGGCTGCCGCGGCGGTGCTGGGCGCGGCCGCTGCCCCCGCCGCGTACGCCGACTCCCCGTCCGCGTCCCCCAAGAAGCTGCCGGACGGCCTGTACGGCACCAAGGACCCGCAGTACGACGGGGTCTGGCGGCAGTCGCTCGCGCTGCTGGCACAGGACACGGTGGGGCTGCGGCCCGCGGCGCCCGCCGTGCGCTGGCTGGTCGGGCAGCAGTGCGCCGACGGCTCGTTCACCGCCTTCCGCGCCGAGCCCGGCAAGCCCTGCGACAGCAAGACCATGCGGGACACCAACCAGACGGCCGCCGCGGTGCAGGCGCTGGCCGCGCTCGGCGGGCACGGTGACGCCGTGAAGAAGGCCGTGGACTGGCTGAAATCGGTGCAGAACGAGGACGGCGGCTGGAGTTCGATGGCCGGTTCGGCCAGCGACGCCAACTCCACGTCCGTGGTCATCGGCGCCCTCGCGGCGGCGGGTGAGAAGCCGCAGTCGGTGACGTCGAAGAAGGGCGGCAAGACCCCCTACGACGGGCTGCTCACCTTCCAGCTGGGCTGCGACGCGAAGGAGGGCGAGCGCGGCGCGTTCACCTTCCAGCTCAAGGGCGCCGCCCCGAACGCCGACGCCACGGCGGCCGCCGCGACCGGAGCCCGCGGCAAGGGCTTTGTCGTCGCGCCCGCCGATCACCGGGAAGAGACCCCGGTCAAGCCGCTGAACTGCAAGGACGGGAGCGAGAAGGCGGGCAAGGGCGATCCGGCACAGGCAGCGGAGGGCGGCGGCGCCTACCTCGTCGCCCAGCTCGACAAGAACGGGCAGCATCTGCTCTCCGCGATGCCGGGCGCCGAGAAGCAGCCCGACGTCGGCAACACCGCCGACGCCGTGGTGGCGCTGGCGGCCGGCGGGCACGGTGCCGCCGCCGCGAAGCCGCTGAAGTGGCTGGAGAAGAACGCAGCGGACTGGGCCGGGCAGAGCGGCCCCGCCGCGTACGCCCAGCTGGTGCTGGCCGCGCATGCCACCGGCACCGACCCCCGCTCCTTCGGCGGCACCGACCTGGTGGCCGCGCTCAACGCCACCGGCCCCAAGCCGGCCGCCGCACCGCAAAAGGACACCGAGGACGCCGAGGACTCCACGGACGGCGGCAGCATCAGCGTGTGGTGGGTCATCGGCGTCGGCCTCGCCATCGGCGCCGGCATCGGGTTCCTGCTGAGCAACCGTAAGAAGAACCAGCTCTGATGCGGCGTACCAGGATCGCCGGCGCCGTGCTGCTGGCCGGTACGGTCACCGGCCTGGCCGCCGGGCCCGCGCAGGGGCAGGAGTATCGCTACTGGTCGTTCTGGGACAGCAAGGGCGGCTCCTGGACGTATGCCACCCAGGGGCCGGCCACCCTGCGGCCGGCCGACGGCGCGGTCGAGGGCTTCCGCTTCACCGTCGGCGCAGACTCCGCCGCGGCCGGCAAGCCGCGCACGGCCGCCGGCTTCGATGCGATCTGCCGCGACACCCCCGCCAAGGACGGCCGCAAGCGGATCGGCATCGTCCTGGACTTCGGCACCGCGGCGGACGCGCCCGGCGGCGAGCGGCCGCCGAAGGCCAGGTCGGAGTGTGCCCAGGTGTCCGAGGACGCCTCGGCGGGCGAGGCGCTGGCGGCGGTCGCCCGGCCGCTGCGCTACGACGCCAACGCCTTGCTGTGTGCCATCGCCGGCTATCCGAAGGCGGGGTGCGCGGAGGCCGTGAACGGGTCGAAGGGGGCCGGGGCCTCCGCTGCGCCGTCCGCGGGGGCGGCGGGGGACCGTGACGGCGCGAACGGCGGGGGCGACGGGAGCGGGGACGGCGGGCCGTCCGCCGGGCTGCTCGGCGGGGTCGCGGCCGTCGTCCTCCTGGGTGCGGCAGCGGTGTGGCAGGCACGCCGCCGACGCGGATGAGCGCCCCGCAGGCGACCCGCACCACCGCGCTGCACTCCGGCGCCTGGTGGCTGTGGGCGCTGGGCCTGGCCACCGCGGCCTCCCGCACCACCGATCCGCTGCTGCTGGGGCTGCTGGTGGGCGTGGCCGGGTATGTCGTCGCGGCGCGCCGCACGGACGCGCCGTGGGCCCGCTCGTACGGCGCGTTCGTCAAACTCGGGCTGGTCGTGATCGCCATCCGGCTGGTCTTCGCCTTCTTCCTCGGCTCGCCGATTCCCGGTACGCACACCCTCGTCACCTTGCCCGAAGTGCCGCTGCCGGACTGGGCGAAGGGCGTCCGGATCGGTGGCCGGGTCACCGCGGAGGGCATGGTCTTCGCCCTGTACGACGGGCTGAAACTGGCCACCCTCCTCATCTGTGTGGGCGCCGCCAATGCGCTCGCCAACCCCGCCCGGCTCCTGAAGTCCCTGCCCGGTGCGCTCTACGAAGCGGGCGTCGCGGTGGTCGTCGCGATGACCTTCGCACCGAACCTGGTCGCCGACGTCCAGCGGCTGCGCGCCGCCCGCCGGCTGCGCGGGCGTCCCGACCGCGGGTTCAAGGCACTCCTCCAGGTCGGGCTGCCGGTGCTGGAGGGTGCGCTGGAGCGTTCGGTGGCGCTGGCCGCGGCCATGGACGCGCGCGGCTACGGCCGCAGCGCCCAGGTGCCGCCCGCCGTACGGCACACCACGTCCGTGCTCACCCTCAGCGGGCTGCTCGGCGTCTGCGCAGGAACCTATGGGCTGTTGGGCGACACCGGGGGCGGCTACGGGCTGCCACTGCTCCTCGCCGGGCTGGCGGCGGCGCTCGCCGGGCTGTGGCTCGGTGGCCGCCGGACGGTGCGCAGCCGCTACCGACCCGAGCGGTGGGGCGCCCGCGCCTGGCTGGTCGCGGGCTCCGGCATGGCCGTCGCCGCCCTGATGATCTGGGCGAACGACTATGCGCCGGCCGCCCTGCACCCGCCCGCCGTCCCGCTCACCGCCCCCGTCCTCCCTCTCTGGCCGGCCGTTTCCGTTCTCGTGGGGCTGCTGCCCGCGTTCGTCGCCCCGCTCCCGTCGAGCGCGGACCGTGCCGGGTCCCGTGGTGCGTCCCGTGGCGGCCGCCGTGCCTCTGATGTCGATCCGTGTACGAAGGAGCCCACCCCGTGATCCGGTTCGAGCAGGTCTCGGTCACCTACGGTGATGCCGCGGCGCCCGCCGTCCAGGGCATCGACCTGACCGTCCCCGAGGGCGAACTGTGTCTCCTGGTCGGCCCGTCCGGCGTCGGCAAGTCCACCGTCCTGAACGCCGTCTGCGGCCTCGTCCCGCACTTCACCGGCGGCACTCTGCGCGGCCGGGTCACCGTCGACGGCCGTGACACCCGCACCCACAAACCGCGTGAACTGGCCGATGTCGTCGGCACCGTGGGCCAGGACCCGCTGGCCCACTTCGTCACCGACACCGTCGAGGACGAACTCGCCTACGGCATGGAATCGCTCGGCCTCACCCCCGAGGTGATGCGCCGCCGTGTCGAGGAGACCCTCGACCTGCTGGGCCTGGCCGAGCTGCGCGACCGTGCGATCACCACGCTCTCGGGCGGGCAGATGCAGCGGGTGGCGATCGGGTCGGTCCTCACCACCCACCCCAAGGTCCTGGTCCTCGACGAGCCGACCTCGGCGCTCGACCCCGCCGCGGCCGAAGAGGTGCTCTCCGTCCTCCAGCGGCTGGTGCATGACCTCGGTACCACGGTCCTGCTGGCCGAACACCGTCTGGAGCGCGTGGTCCAGTACGCCGACCAGGTCATCCTGCTTCCCTCCCCCGGCGCGCCCCCGGTCATGGGCACCCCCGCCGAGATCATGGCCGTCTCTCCCGTCCACCCTCCGGTCGTGGCCCTCGGCCGCCTCGCCCGCTGGTCCCCTCTCCCCCTCTCCGTCCGCGATGCCCGCCGCAAGGCCGCCCCCCTGCGCGAGCAGCTGACGGGCGTCCCGCCACAGGCGCCAGGAAGGGGCACGGGGGGCACGCCGGCAACGCCGGATGCTGCCGCGGACGTCTCCGGGCTCGGTGTGCGCCGGGGGCGGACCGAGGCGCTGCACGGGGTGGATCTGACCGTGCGGGGTGGCGAGACGATCGCTCTGATGGGGCGTAACGGTGCGGGGAAATCCACCCTGCTCACCACCCTCGTCGGGATGCATCAGCCGTCGTCCGGCACGGTGCGGGTCGGTGGCGCCGTCCCGCACCGCACCAGTCCCGGAGACCTCCTGCGGCATGTCGGGCTGGTCCCCCAGGAACCTCGTGACCTCCTCTACGCGGACACCGTCGCCGCCGAGTGCACCGCGGCCGACCAGGACGCGGGCGCCCCCGCCGGCAGCTGCCGGGCCCTGGTCGCCCGGCTGCTGCCGGATGTCCCGGAATCCGTTCACCCCCGTGATCTGTCCGAGGGCCAACGGCTCGCCCTTGCCCTCGCGGTCGTGCTGACCGCCCGTCCGCCTCTGCTCCTTCTCGACGAGCCCACCCGCGGTCTGGACTACGCCGCCAAGGCCCGTCTGATCGAGGTGCTGCGCGACCTGGCCGCCGAGGGCCACGCCATCGTCCTGGCCACCCATGACGTGGAACTCGCCGCCGAACTGGCGCACCGCGTCGTCATCCTCGCCGACGGCGAGATCGTCGCCGACGGTCCCACCGATGAGGTCGTGGTCTCCTCTCCTTCCTTCGCGCCGCAGGTCGCCAAGGTCCTCGCTCCGCTGCCCTGGCTGACCGTTCCTCAGGTGGCCCGCGCCCTGGAGGCCCTCGCATGACCGTGCCCCCACCCCGTCCGGAGGGCCTCGGCCCCGTCTCCGGCTCCGGCCGCCCCGGCACCGGTCACCAGGTCCGTGCCGTTCGGCTCGGTCCCCGCTCCATTGCCGCTCTGGCCCTGATCTCGGCCATCGGCGTGATGGCTTTCGGCTGGCCGCTGCTCGCCGACTCCGCCTCCGGGCTCGCCCATTCCAAGGACGCGCCCTGGCTGTTCGCCGCGCTGCTGCCGATGCTGCTCGCCGTCGTCGTGGCCACCATTGCCGACAGCGGCCTGGACGCCAAGGCCATCGCGATGCTCGGCGTACTGGCCGCGGCCGGGGCCGCGATGCGCCCCCTGGGCGCGGGGACGGCCGGCATCGAGCCGATGTTCTTCCTGATGGTGCTCTCGGGCCGGGTCCTGGGGCCCGGGTTCGGATTCGTACTGGGTTCCGTGGCGATGTTCGCGTCGGCGCTGCTGACCGGCGGTGTCGGCCCCTGGATGCCGTTCCAGATGCTGACGATGGGGTGGGTGTCGATGGGCGCCGGCCTGCTGCCGGGGCCCGACCGGCTGCGCGGCCGCGGTGAACTCGTCGTGCTCGCCGCCTACGGAGCCATCTCCGCCGTCCTCTACGGCCTGGTCATGAACCTCCAGGGCTGGCCCTATATCGCGGGCCTGACCTCAGGGGTCTCCTTCGTCCCGGGCGACCCGCTCGATCAGAACCTCGCCCGCTATCTCGCCTACTGCCTTGCCACCTCCCTCGGTTGGGACCTCCCCCGGGCTCTGGTCACCGTGATCCTCACCTTCACCCTCGGGGGCACCGTCCTCAAGGCCCTGCGCCGCGCCACGCGCCGCGCGGCCTTCGACGTCCCCACCTCCTTCGCTCCCGATCCGCCCCGAGGGGCCGCCTCCCGCTGACCTGCGGCCCACCCCTGCCGGGTGGCCGGTGACCGCTGGCCTCTGGCCGGTGACCGCTGGCCAGTGACCGCTGACCTCTGGCCGGTGACCGCTGGCCGCGGGTGATCGTCGGCCGCATCGCCGGACGCCCCAGGGGCCCTCCGGAGCCGTATCCCCTCCGGAGCCGTATCAGCGGGCGCGGGGCAGCGTGCGGGCGAGTGACGGCTCCGAGCGCAGGAAGGACGTGTTGTGGTCGGCGTCGGCGCCCTGGTCGACAACCGTGGCCCTGGCGCCGTGGTCGGCCAACTGCCGTGCGCAGCTGCGGGTGTTGGCTAGGGGGACATCCCGGTCGCCGGTGGCGGAGTAGAGGGTTATCCGCACGCCTCGGCCCGGCTTCCAGTCGCAGGTGCGGTCGTTGGCGCGGAGCGCTTCCAGCAGGGCCCCGGAAGGGTGCCGGAGTTTTTGGTACCAGGTGTCTGTCAGCAGGTCTTCGAGGCGTTCGGGCAGCTTGCCGGCGATGTCTTCCGCCGGGTGTTCACTGTCGAAGAGGTCCTCGACCCGGTCGGCGTAGGGGGCGCGGAACACTTCGGCGGGGTCGTTGTAGAGCGGGTGCAGGCGGTTCTGGGCGGTGAGGAAGAAGGAGAGGTAGAAGACGGCGGACCCGGGGTCGATGCGGCCGTCGAACATCCCGGGGAGTTCCGCGCCGTCGAGGTCATACGGCCCGCCGACCGGGGCAAGCATCCCGAGGCGGAACCGGGGGTCGGCGCCGCGGTGCAGCTCGCGGCCCAGTTCCATGGCCACCTGCCCGCCCTGCGAGAAACCGGTGAGGGACACCGTGCGGTCGAGGGCGGCGCCGAGCTTCGGGGCGGCCGAGTGCGCTGCCCGGAGCATGTCGAGGGAGGCCGAGGCGGAGGACCGGGCGTCCATGTACGGGTGGCGGCCGGGGCCGGTGCCGAGGCCGAGGTAGTCGGGGGCGATGGCGGCGCGGCCGGCCGAGGCGTACAGCACCGACACCGCCCGGTCGGGGCCGTCCGTCATCGAGGGGGCGTAGCCGCGGTAGGCGAGGGTGCCGTGGGCGTGGACGACCGGCGGGAGGTGGCGGGAGCCGCTGCCCGTGGGGAGGGCGAGCAGCCCGGAGGCGGTGGTGGGGCGGCCGTCGGGGGTGATCGTGCGGTAGGTCAGGCGGTATGCGGCGACGCCATGCCGGGCGGTGCCGGCCTCCATGCCTTGTTTCTGTGCCTGGGTGATGACCTCGGCCCGGCTCTGCCGGCCGAGGGGCGTGAGGGAGAGGAGTGTCCCTCGCCCCTGGCCGGTCCGCGGTGCGGCGACCGCGCGGACCGTCTCTCCGGACTCTGCCGGCTGTGTCGTCACTGCCGACGGCGCCGCGAGGGCCGGGGCCGTGGTGAGGGCCGCCAGCACGAGGGCGGCGCCGGCGGCCAGGCCGCGCGGGACGCGTCTTTGCCCGCGCGATGCCCCCGCCCCGGCGCGCGTACCGGATGCGGACGGCCCACCGGAGGCGAGCCCGGTCCCGGCCGCTGCCGGAGGGGAAGAGGAGGGAGCGGGAGCGGGAGCGGGAGTGGGAGTGGGAGTGGGAGCGGGAGAGGAGGAAGGGGAACGGGAAGAGGATGGGGAGGGCGAGTGCTGGCGCGGTGTTCTGTTCGTCATGTCGTTGACGGTACGGAGATCGCGCGCGCCGCAGAATGCGGATTTCCACCCAACTCAGCTGTGGTTTTCCTCAGGTCGGGGAGGGGCCGGGGAACACCCCCGCCCCTCGCCCGGCGGTCCTCGGAGGCCGACGGCCGGCGGCTCGCCGCAACAGCCGCTACAGCCGCTACAGCCGCTACAGCCGCTGGATGATCGTGCCCGTCGCCAGCGCCCCGCCCGCGCACATGGTGATCAGGGCGAATTCCTTGTCCCTGCGTTCGAGTTCGTGAAGTGCGGTGGTGATGAGCCGGGCGCCGGTGGCGCCGACCGGGTGGCCGAGGGCGATGGCGCCGCCGTTCACATTCACCTTCTCCAGGTCCTGTTCGAAGACCTGCGCCCAGGAGAGCACGACGGACGCGAAGGCTTCGTTGATCTCGACCAGGTCAATGTCCTTGAGGGACATCCCGGCCTTGCCGAGCACCGCGCGGGTGGCGTCGATGGGGCCGTCCAGATGGAAGTGCGGATCGGCGCCGACGAGCGCCTGGGCCACGATGCGGGCCCGTGGCTTGAGTCTGAGGGCGCGTGCCATGCGCTTGGACGCCCACATCAGCGCGGCGGCGCCGTCGGATATCTGGGAGGAGTTGCCCGCCGTGTGGACGGCGGTCGGCATGACGGGCTTGAGGCCGCCCAGCGCCTCCATGCTGGTGTCGCGCAGTCCCTCGTCATGGTCGACCAGCCGCCACATGCCCTGGCCCGCGGCCTGCTCGTCCTCGGTGGTGGGTACCTGGACGGCGAAGGTCTCCCGTTTGTAGCGCTCCTCGGCCCAGGCGGTGGCCGCCCGCTCCTGTGAGATCAGGCCGAGCGAATCGACGTTCTCCCGGGTCAGCCCCCGGTTTCGGGCGATGCGTTCGGCCGCTTCGAACTGGTTGGGCAGGTCGACGTTCCACTCGTCGGGCCAGGGCTTGCCGGGGCCGTGCTTGGAGCCGCTGCCGAGCGGTACCCGGGACATCGCCTCGACGCCGCAGCCGATGCCGATATCGATGACACCGCCTGCGATCATGTTGGCGACCATGTGGTTGGCCTGCTGGGAGGATCCGCACTGACAGTCCACGGTGGTCGCGGCGGTCTCGTACGGGAGGCCCATCGTCAGCCAGGCGTTGCGTGCCGGGTTCATGGACTGTTCGCCGGCGTGGGTTACGGTGCCGCCGACGATCTGTTCGACACAGTCGGGCTGGATGCCCGTACGGGCGAGGAGTTCGCGGTAGGTCTCACCCAGGAGGTAGGCGGGATGGAGGTTGGCGAGCGCACCTCCGCGCTTGCCGATGGGGGTGCGTACTGCTTCGACGATGACGGGTTCCGCGGCCATGACTGACTCGTCCTCTCCTCGCGTCCGCGGATGTCCCGGCACCCACGGAAGAAGAACTAGTACGCGTTCTACTTCTACAAACAGTCTTATGAGACGCGCTCCGGGGCGCAAGGGGCGTGCAACACCCTTGTCCACAACCGGAGTCGCCACGCCCCTTGCCACTTGTAGAACTCGTTATTACCTTCACCGCGACCCATATCTGAGGAACCGTCAGACTTCTCGGATGGACCAGGAGCCGCCGATGCCATGTCCCGCGCTGCCCGACGGGTTCGACTTCACCGATCCCGACGTCTACCAGTCCCGCGTTCCACTCCCCGAGTTCGCACAGCTGCGGCGGACCGCGCCCGTGTGGTGGAACGCCCAGCCGCACGGCATTGCCGGCTTCGGTGACGACGGGTACTGGGTCGTCACCCGTCACCAGGACGTCAAGGAGGTGTCCACCAAGCCCGAGATCTTCTCCGCGAACCTCAACACCTCGATCATCCGCTTCAACGCGGCCATGACCCGCGACCAGATCGACGTACAGAAACTCATCATGCTGAACATGGACCCGCCCGAGCACACCAGGGTCCGTCAGATTGTGCAGCGCGGCTTCACCCCGCGCTCGATCCGTGCCCTGGAGGACGCGCTGCGCCACCGGGCGGCGCAGATCGTCGCTGAGGCGCGCCGGAAGGGCTCGGGGGACTTCGTCACCGACATCGCCTGCGAACTCCCCCTCCAGGCCATCGCGGAACTCATCGGCATCCCCCAGGACGACCGGGCGCGCATCTTCGACTGGTCGAACAAGATGATCGCGTACGACGATCCCGAACTGGCCATCACCGAAGAGGTCGGCCTCAACGCGGCCACGGAGCTGATCTCCTACGCGATGAACCTGGCCGCGGTCCGCAAGGAATGCCCGGCCAAGGACATCGTCAGCCAACTGGTGGCGGCGGAGCACGAAGGGAATCTCGGCTCCGACGAGTTCGGCTTCTTCGTGCTGCTGCTGGCGGTGGCCGGCAACGAGACCACACGTAACGCGATCACACACGGGATGCATGCCTTCCTCACCCATCCCGACCAGTGGGAGCTCTACAAGCGCGAGCGCCCCGGGACGGCGGCCGAGGAGATCGTCCGGTGGGCGACCCCGGTGGTCTCCTTCCAGCGCACCGCCACCCAGGACACCGAGCTGGGCGGCGCGGAGATCAAGAAGGGCCAGCGGGTAGGGATCTTCTACTCCTCCGCCAACAACGACCCGGAGGTCTTCGACCGCCCCGAGGTCTTCGACATCACCCGGGACCCGAACCCTCATCTGGGATTCGGGGGCGGCGGCCCGCACTTCTGCCTCGGCAAGTCCCTCGCCGTCCTGGAGATCAACCTGATCTTCGGCGCCATCGCGGATGCCGTGCCCGGCATCTCCCTGGCGGGCGACCCGCGCCGGCTCCGCTCGGCCTGGATCAATGGCGTCAAGGAACTGCAGGTTCACTACGGTTGACGACGACGCCGTGGCGCAGGAGCGCGGCGGCGGAGACGCACCGGCATACGGGCGGGACGCCCACCCCGATCGAGGAGGGTGGGCGTCCCGCCGGCGTATGGGCCCCCGGGCGGACGCGGCGCACCGCATCTGCCCGTAGCCCCGTTGGGCCACCACCCAATGCGCGCGGAGCCGTACAGAGGAAGCCGGACCAGCGGTATGTCCGAAACCGGTTCCTCCCTCAACCTTGCCAGCTGTCATTGGCAGACTTACATTCAACTCGCCAGTAACACCCGGCAGTTCGCCTTCTGCGCGCACCGCTCAGCACCGTCTGCGCCCGAGCCGCACGTTCTCCCTCTCTGCTCACCCCGGCTCCCCCGCGCGCGCCTTCAGCACCACGCGCAACCCTGCGCCCACGCATTCCCCCACGCGTTTCGACAGTGCGCTCCACCGCTCCTCGAAGGGGACATACCGCCATGAAAGACGCACAAGGCAGACCCGTCACGGGACGCATCAGCTGGCGGAAGTTCGCCGTGCTGTCCGTCCCGGCGCTCGCCGGCACCGCAGCCCTGGGCATCGCCCTGGCCAACGGGGCACTGGCGGCGTCATTCGCCGTCTCGGGACAGCAGTTCAAGGTCTCCGCTGACAGCCTCAAGGGCGACGGATTCGCCCAGTACGGCAGTGTGGACACGAACGCCAGGGGAGATCTCCTGCCGGTCGCCGTCACCGCCATCAAGACCGCCCAGCTGAACCATCTGTGCCAGTCGGTCGTCACCCATCTTCCCGTCGTCGGCGACATCTCGCTCAACCTCAGCGCCGGGACGGGCAGCACGCCCGTCGAGGCGACCAATCTCTTCGTGGACGCCACCCAGCTCTCCGGCAACGCGTCCTTCCACCAGATCGAGATCGGCCGGGACGCCTCCACCCTCGACAAGGGACCGGACAGCGCCCAGGGCATGCAGGACCTCTTCGCCCAGCAGGCCGATGACGTCAGCATCAGCAAGCTCCGGCAGACCGCCTGGGCCACCAATGCGGGCACCTTCAAGCTGTCCGGTCTGAGCATGAAGATCTCCAAGGGCAAGAAGGAATGCTTCTGACCTGGCGGCGCTGGCGGACGGGACGGCCCTTCTGGGGCGGTCTGGCGGCCGTCATCGCCGGCGCCGAGATCTGCGCCATCCCCCTGGCACCGCTGAAGATCATGCTGCAACAGGGGATCGCCGGCATCCCGTCGGTCCTGATGGGGCTGGTGATGATCGTGATGGGGCTCTCGGCGTGGTTCGCCCCGCATTACCGGGGTATCGCAGGCGTGCTCACCGTGCTGTGTGCGGCGGCCGCGCTGGTGATGTCCAACCTCGGTGGCTTTCTGATCGGCACCGTCATCGGGATTCTCGGCGGCTCGATGATCTTTGCCTGGCAGCCGGTCGCACCGACGGAACCCGAAGCCCCCGAGGCACCCGGATCCGCTGCCGCGCCGGGCAGCGGCGCGCCCGCGCCCTGCGAACCCTAGCCAGCTCCCGCCCCGCCGTCCGCCGTCCGCTGTCCGCCGTCCGCCCGTACGCGCTCCCCCACACCCTCGTCCGCGTACGGGACGGACCGCTGCCCGCACCACCTGCCGTACCGCTCCTCCGGCACCCACCCCTCAGAAGGAGAACCACGATGACGATGACGCACCCCACCCGCCGCACGCCCCGTCAGCGCGTCTTACGCACCGCCGGAACCGGGATCGTCGCGGCCCTCGGGCTCGCCCTCGCCGTGACGAGCCCCGCGACCGCGCAGCCGACCGGGACGCCCTCCGCCACCGCGCCGTCCACGACCGTGAGCCCCGCAGGTCACAGCTTCACCGCCACGCTCAGCGGCAAGGCCACCTTCAAGGCCGGAGTGGTGACCGTCACCTGCTCGACCTCCGTCTCCAGTGGGCAGGTCCCGGCGGCGCCCGGCAACCAGAACCCGGCCGGCCCGGTGAGCAGTTCCACCACCCCGGCGACCTACGGCTCCTGCACGACGAGCATGCCGGGTGTCAGCGCGACCGTCACCACGACCGGCACCTGGGGCGTGGCCATGCAGTACGGGACACCGGTGACCGCCGGACTGACCATCCCGGCCGGCGGGTTCGTGCTCCGGACCAGCGGGCTGGCGTCCTGCACGGTGACCGCGGCCCCCACCTCGGCGGCAACGGTGAACGGCAGCTGGACCAACGGCGCGCCGTCCACCCTCACCTTCACCAATGCGTCGGTGCCGGTGAAGGTCGTGGGCGGTTTCGGCTGTCCGACCAGCGCGACGACCTCGACGTTCAACGCCGCCTACACGGTCAGCGACACGACCGATCCCGCCTCCCAGATCACCGTCACCGGCTGAGCGCCCCGATGAGCCAGGGGTGACGGCCGCTCCACGGGCGGGCGTCACCCTCTCAGCGTGCGCTCATACCGACGGCCACCATGGCCACCAGCACCGCCACGGCCACCGAGCCGCTCAGGAATGCGGTGATCAACCGTCGCCGCAGGGCCCGGTAGACACCTTCGTACTCGGTCCGCAAAGCGGCGCTCCGGGTCGCGATGCGCTCCAGGTAGGCCCGCGACGCGTCGCACTGGTCCTGGCAGTAGCGCAGCTCCACTTCCCGCCGCTGGGTGTCGGTGAGCCAGGGCAGGCCGGCGCAGAAGGCCTCCGCTCGGGTGCGTGCCCGGTCCTTCTCCGCCTCCCAGAGGAGAAATCCCTCGATCTCGTTGACGGCCTGGTCCAGCTGCATTTCCGCGGCCCTCCGCATTCCTCCGCTGCTTCCCGTCCCCTCGGCCTTCTGCATTTCTCCGCCGCTCTCCGTTCCCTCGGCCTGCTGCGCTTCTCCGCCCATCCGCGTTCCCTCACTCATGTGCGTGCTCCGATTTCGGCGACGGCGGCGTCCTCGGCAGCCGTCATGGCGTCGATCTCGCGGGCGATCTCCGGGTGGTGCAGGTCGAACGCCGGGGATTCGGAGCGAATACGCGGCAGCGTGAGAAAGTTGTGCCGCGGCGGCGGGCAGGACGTCGCCCATTCCAGCGAACGGCCGTAGCCCCAAGGGTCATCGGTCTCGACCTCCTCGCCGTACTTCGCGGTCTTCCAGACGTTGTAGAGGAATGGCAGGAGGGAGAGTCCGAGGAGGAAGGAGAAGATGCTGGAGACGGTGTTCAGAGTGGTGAATCCATCGGCGGCGAGATAGTCGGGGATGCGGCGCAGCATGCCTTCCGCGCCGAGCCAGTGCTGGACGAGGAAGGTGCCGTGGAAGCCCACGAACAGCGTCCAGAAGGTGATCTTGCCGAGCCGCTCGTCCAGCATCTTTCCGGTGAACTTCGGCCACCAGAAGTGGAAACCGGCAAACATCGCGAAGACGACCGTGCCGAAAACCACGTAGTGGAAGTGCGCCACGACGAAGTACGAGTCGGAGATGTGGAAGTCCATCGGCGGCGAGGCCAGGATGACGCCGGTCAGACCACCGAACGTGAAGGTGATCAGGAAGCCGATCGCCCACAGCATCGGCGTCTCGAAGGACAGCGAGCCCTTCCACATCGTGCCGATCCAGTTGAAGAACTTCACACCGGTCGGCACCGCGATCAGGAACGTCATGAACGAGAAGAACGGCAACAGCAC